>CAYZXR010000001.1:0-14798 GCA_964482475.1 uncultured Planctomycetia bacterium
ACCTTAGCGTCACTCTCATCCTTTTCAACCTGCATAACGACTATCGTCTCAGTTTTTTTAAATACAGTAAGCTCATCATCTATTTGTTTCTGATAGGCCTTTACATCAGCTTTAGATAAGCGGCCTTTTGATTTCTCGAGCACTTTGCCGGCTTCGACCGCATCACCTATATTAAGATAAGTTTTGATAAGTAGCTTCGAATATTTCGCGTCAATACCGTCCAGCTTGGGATCTTTTTCAATCGCCATAGCCAATTCATGGGCAAAGACTTCATCAGACGCGCTTCCTTGTATCGCTAAAGCAAATTCTAACCTCGCCTCAGCGTTTGCCGAATCGCTATCGACCGCTTTTTGAAGTAGTTCAGTCTTCTTTGCTCCGCTTTCCACTCCCGCCTGATCTACCAGATAAGCACATTTCTCAGTCTTATACCCATCAGGGAACGGAACACCCGTTAAAACGTTAATACGCTCCATCTCATAAAACGTTTCTCTTATCTTCCCCCTTAACTCGCGTATTTTTTCTTCCATTTTATTTTTTTCGTCATCATTTTTTGCGACCTTGAGCTCTTCCACAAAAAGCCCCTTTGTCTCACGACACAAACTTATATTCTCCATGTTTATTGCCATGATTTCTTCAGCAGAACCCCTAAAAATAGTCCGCGGGTGTCTAATCCGTAAATACAATCTTTGCGTCTTATCCAAACCTTTGTAGATTATATATAATTCCAGCTGTCTCCTGAGTATCTCCAAGTTGACATTATTGATTTTTATCAATCTATCATTAACCGCTTCAGCTAGATCCTTATCATTCTCTTTAGCCGTTTTAAGATCGTCTATTTTTCTCTCAGTATCGATCTTATTCTTTGTCCCAGCCCTCCAATACATGAATATCCACCACCCGCGTAGCGAATCGATCCCGGCCCTTTCAACCAATAACTCCGCCAAAAGCTTCTTATCGCCCAAGGGGACGGCTAATTTTATAGCGAACGACAATAACCTGAAATCCAACTCGCCTTTTTTATTTTTCTGTTCACTCAATAAGCGTATCGCTTCCCGCGTCTCCGCGTCATCCAGAACCGATCCATCGGATCCACTGATAGACCTGGTCAGAATCTTAAAGAATTCTTTCGCTTTCGGTATATTCCCTAACCTCAAATTCACAATGCCCAGCCATAGCATGGTCTGCGGTTCTTTTCTGAGTAGACGTAATGATCTAATGCGTGACTGTTCAAGCATATCTCGAGCTTCTATGTTTTTACCTTTTTCCGACATGGTTTTTGCAAGACCTATGCGAGCTCTACGTATATCAGGTCTTTTCGTAATAAGACCGAACATTTTTTCCTTTTTCTTCTTAGCATGAAACGCAAGTATTTCTTCAAAAATACCTTTAGCTTGACTCGCCTTACCCGCAGCCATAAACATGTCGGCTTTCCTTATTAGAAGGTCTACCGACCTAGGATCCGACCTAATAGCTAGCTCCATCATTTTAGCAGCTTTATCAAAAGCTCCTCTTGCATCATCGGTTTTACCTTCACTCTTCAGGAACGCATATCTGCCGAAATAGTACTCGGCGTTTTCACTAAAAAATTTAGAATCATCGGGTGACGTGCCTGTTTTACCGGGAAAAGTTTTTAGATATTTATCTGTGCGTATTTTTATCAACATATTTCGGGATTTTTCATTGTCTTTATTCTTCTTAATAGCCTTTTCCAAAAACCTTAACGCTTCAAGTAGATAAACATCCTCATCGTCCCCGTCCCCATCGTGATAGTAATATACCGCCATGTAATAATTGCCTTCATCCGAATCCGGTTCAATCCGGAGCACTATTTCCGCCAATCGTTTGATCTCTTCATAATCTTTGTTCTCACCCTTTGTGTCTTCTATTTTAAGCCGTTCAAGAATAGCACTCTTTCGGGTTTCATCGCTACTCGACTCTGTCGCGTTCTCGTAGTATTGCTTTTTCACGCCCCCTTTTTCAGCATCATCAATCCTCTTGTCTATCAGCAAGGATATCCTCTCATCCTTTGTCATCTCCGACCATTTGTCTTTCTTGCCATCAACTTTTCCCTGTTCAGCATGCACAATAATTAGCCATTTTGCTACCATAGAAGCCACTTCCTTATAATCAGACACCTCCAGGGATTCAAATTTAATTTCAAGAGCCCTGGAAATTTTATCCTCGGCGTCTGTTTCAGAATATACCGCATTGTCCATAATATAAATGTCAGATTCAGCCTCTGCCATTGATAACGCTAGGGTGATCATTTTTTCTTCAAGAAGAACTCTTAAAAGTGAGTTTTCATCAGCTGATCGCGCTACCATGTATAGTTTTCCCAAAAGTTCATTCTTTTTTTCATCGGATATTAGCGGCACTACGTAGTCAAGGAATTCTGATAACGGCATCTCCACCCCGTTAATGTCAACAATATCACCATCAATTTCACCCAACTTCTTCAGCATCCGTTCCTGATCATCCTGAAAATATGTGTCGAGCGCGAATTTCCGCAGAAATATTTCACGTCTTCTTTTTTCGTCAACTTTTCCGGTGTCTGCCTTATCCTTCATCGCCTGTTTAAAAGCATCCTCCTGGCCTGACTCGGCCATCATCTTTTCGATCTGACTCATCTCGTCCGTTTGTTCCGAAGCTCCTTTTTTGTCATTCATCTTGTCAACTTTAGATTTAAATTTGTCCATCCTTTTTCTAACATCATCGGAATATTTGCCAGGTAAAGATAGAAGGAACTCTCTGGCCTTTTTGAAATCTTCATTATTTTCATCATAACCTGTAAGCTCAATTATCTTGAACGCCGAGACTATAGCCCCACTAATATCATCTTCCGACGCGGCATTGATTATCCCCTTCGCGTCGACCATGTAATTCTCAAAATCATTTTTTTCTTTTTCTTTTTCAACTTTTTCTTCAACTTTTTCATTGCGTTCATCTTCAAGTCCTTCTATCTGCTTATCATATAACGCTATTTTTTCCTCTACATCCTTCTTCGATGCTCCGTCATCACCCAGGGTTACATCGGCTTTATTTTTAGCAAGATCATTTTCTTCTTTTACCCTCAAAAAGTCTTCCTTCTTCTTCTGTATCTTCTCACTAATACCCTTTATCTCCGTTTCTAATTCATCTATTTTTTTGCTCTTTTCCTCAAACTTTTCCTTAAATGATATCTCCATCTCAATGCCTATCCTAAGAACTACAGAGTGAGCTCTCATACGTTCAACTTCAACAGATAACGCATCGGGATCAAGAATGCCCGCATTGCGTAGATGTTCTAAAGCCTTTATCTGGTATACCTTAGCATCACCAAAACCATTCTTTTCTTTCATGGTTATCTCGTATTCGGCGAGCATTATAAAACCCCTGCCAAGAGACATCTCCGCTTCAAAATGTTTACCCAAACTATGTTGAACTTCCGCGGTAAATTCCGCGAGATCCGTAGCAAGATTAAGCAATGATCCGGGAAGCTCTTCAGCTTTGCCTTTTGCTTTCTTCTCTTTCTCCTGTTTAACAAAAAGAGCGTTAACATCTCCGATGAGACCATTATCAGCCTCACTTTCACCCGCAAGTATTTTAAGAGCCTCTTCACTCCTGCCCTTCTCGTGAAGCATTCTGGCATGATCAAACCTCTCCTTAATAAATGTTTCCTTTATGCTTAAGGCCATATTCTTCGCGACAAGTTCCTCTTTTTCAACATTCTGTTGAAAAGCTTTTTTAAGAACCTCAAAGACCAGTTCCACTTTCTTACGCAAGGCTTGTTCATTCTCCGTTTTGCGATATAGCTCCAGCAATATATTACATGCCCTGCTCAAAATTTCATCGTCACCTGATTCGCTTATGTTTGCACTTGTCATTAATGATAGGATCTGTTTAACCAGCCCTTTGTCTTTTTCAATATCCATTCCGTTGATGATATCTTTAATAGCGTCAAGTACCCGGCATTTATCCGGAGTTCCCTCAACCTGCGGAAAAAAATCAACTAAATACCTGGCAATTTCTTTCTTTGTCAATCCGCTATTTTGTATCAAGGATATTTTTTCTTCCGTATCTAGCCCCTCTATCGCCAGAACCTCATTAAGTACTTTTTTGGGCTTGGTCGGATCAATGGCAAGGCTGATCTTTCCCAATCCATCTAGTATTGCCCGCACCTTCAGAGTGTCATTGGCTTTAATCGATTTTTTAATAATAGCAATGATCGTGCCGGATATCTTATCATGAGAAGTAGTAAACCTAAACACGGCTGAAAGCCTCTCAATCGCGTGCTCCTTCTGTTCTTCTGTGGCATTCTCATCTCTAATAACCCCCAGCCAATAAGCCTGGATCTTTTTGAGTAAATAAACAATCGATACCTTTTTGCCCGTTGCTTCCGTGCCTTCTAAGAATACCAATTCTTTTTTTAATTCCCCGGCCCTCTTTAACTCAATATCCGCCAAAAGAACTTTCTCGTCGGCTGTAAGCCATCCATCCTTTTCTCTGACCCTCAAATATTTAATCCAGTCAACAGTATTTGAAGAAAGTCTAACCCAATGATCAGGCTCCTTTTCTTCATCTTCTTCAAATAATGTCTGTTTCGATAAGGTTTTGATAAAGGAGAAAATCTGTTTCTTTACGGCAGGATCTGTTGCGTCAAAGTAATACTCTGATAACGGGTTTATCAGGACGTTTTTAAACTCGTCAAAGTCCGTACAATACTCGGGAGGAGCTCTATCGGTATAACTTTTAGCAAAATTGCCTGTCACTACAGCAATAAACAGCATCCACGCTGCGATCTTCTGCCCGCCAGTAGCTTCCTCTTGCATAGTAGCTCCAACAGCTTCGAAAGCTTTCTCAATCGTTGCTGGCCTTGCTTCCAGCGTCAAAATAAGGATTTTGTTAACCTCATCCAGTTTCTTTAGTATCTCATCTTTAACCCCGGAAGGCACATTGTCATCATCCAAGATAGAACAATACTCCTTTATGATGCTCTTGCATTCATTCTCTATCTGTTTATTTATAACAGCAATCTTATTATTATTTATGCCTATCCTCTCTTTCATACGTTCTATCTTCAAATCTCGCATTTTAAGAGATTTAAGACTATTGTTCAGTTTCTTTAATTTTCCATCCAACTCTTTGCCTTCCTTATCACAACGGGCTTTCTCCTGCTCTTCCGCCTTAATACGTCTTTCATTCTTTTTCATCTCCGGGGTCTGTATTCTCGAAACGGCCTGACCTAAAAGCTCTGTTGCCGGAATATCTGAACCTTCAAGCATATTGACAAAAATTACAGCGTTACTTAACTCCTTATTTTTCCCATACCAAAAACCCATTCTATTCGCTAACCGCACGTACCATAATATCCTGACAGCAGCAATAGAAGAAAGTCCCATCATAATCATATCATTGGTAATCTCATCCTGAACATCTCTGGATTGCTTCTCATACTGGTCTTTTAGGCCTTTGGAAAAAACTTTTTCAGCTTTTTCACTGTTCTTTTCAATAACAGACGCCCTCAACCACGAAACCATAAGATCAGCACCGTCTGTCTTACTCAGAAGTCTTAGATCCCTCCTTAATCTCCAACTTGTCCTTATTTTTGCCAAAATATTAAAACGCTTTAAAGATCCTTTTATTTTCAAAATACAAAATATTCGCCCTTTAAGCGTCGCAGCGTCTTTAACCTTAGATTTTTTAAAATTCCCGTACGCTTTAGAATAATCACCCTTTTTTAGATATATCCACCCTAATTCCGAATATATCATTCTTTTTTCCTTCTTTTTTAACCGGTATTTTTCAAGCCTCTCAAGCGCATCAGATAGTTCTTTGTCAATTTCAGTCCCCTCATATATCTCTGTTTTCTTTTTTTCCATATCCTTAACGGAGATTACACCCAGATTCTCACCACTACCCACCTTCGCGTTTTTAACACTACTGAGTCTCTCTGCCACTTGGGTAAAAACCTGATTAGCACTATCAGCCGGATCTATATAGACGTCTTCCATCTCATCCAGCGTCATTAAATAGCCCTCTGTCGCCTGCATATTAGTTTTAAGCAAATTAAACTCTTTTAGAATTTGATCCTTCTTATCAATATTAGTTTCCAAATCATATTTTTTCTTCAACACCATAAGTTTCAAATTCATAACTCTAAGATCTTCATCTCCTAACGGTATTTCATTCAGACAAGCTAACGCCAGATCTAACCTATCCATGGGTTTACCAATTTGCAATAAAAGTCCATCCGGTATCTTATCGGAATCCATTAACGCGAGACGGGCCGTTAAGAAAAGAATTTCAGGATTTTGAGAACCAAACTCGGTCCGCATCATTACATAGATGTCTTTAATCTCGTCCGGCATCTCACCGCGATTCGCCAGATACAACGCCAGTTCTTTTAAATCAGCGACATCTTTCGCGAAACGTTTTACCGCGCGCCTGATTTCCCTGGCAGCACCATCAGTCATCCCTACTTCTAAAAGCCTGTTTATTAACAACACTCGCGCGTTCATATCTAACGGTTCTCTTCTTACGCGCGCCTTCGCGCTTCTTATCATATTTCTCGTTCGCAACGGATTCTTTCTCCAATTTTGCACCCTTTTCCAACCAGAGTCATAAAGTAACCCTTTAAGAGTACTCAACATAAACGCGACAAACGGGATAATTACATACCCTACAAGAGACGAGATCAAAGAAGATGCACCCATTAACTGCCAGGTAAATCCAGTTTGAGAGGCCGCACCCAATACCGCGGATTGCATAGAAACTAATTTGGCCAACAATGAAAGGATCGGTATAGATGTTTCGAGTCCGGATGCCATGCCCAAAATACCCGCCACAAACGGAATGTTGATAACCATAAATACTATAGCCACTGTTCCAACAATCGTTAAAACTGTCCGCCACTTTTTTCCTTTAGTAAAAGTATCCTTAGCCGCGGTAAATCTCGCGGCCCAAAATCCTTTAAATTTCGACCACACTCCGATCTTGCCTTTCTTCCCTTCCTTTTCCTTTTTGCCATCGCCCTCTATCTTTGTTTTCAATTCAGCTATCTTTTTATCAATCTGGATCTTCATAACGCCCTGACCAGGTTGATCCGGAACTTCCACCACCATTTCTTGTCCTGTAACATTGTCAGCAAAAACACGTTCATATTTCCGCAAGGCTTCGGAAAAATCATTTTTCTCATCGATAGCGGCAAGCGCCACGTATACCTGATCCTTCATAGCTTGAGAAGGTTTCCTTCTATACCACTTAACAGACTTCTCAAGAACCTTTTTTGCCGCTTCATCCTTCCCGAGAACCTTAAGACAGATACCTTTCATAACAAGAGCATCAATGTTTTTGGAGTCCATCTGAACTACCATATTGAAGTAACTATAGGCCAGAGCATATAGCTCTTTAGCTCTCGCCGGATCTTTTTCGTTCTGTGCCACTCCCTTAAGAAATGTTGCCATCACAAAATACACATCCTCCGGTCTATTAAGCGATAAAGACTGTATTTGATCCTTTTGAATTTGATCAAGCTGCCAACCCAGCATCTTTTCAAGTTCTCTAACAATCTCTTCGGTACTAGGGATGTCCTTCTTAAAAACACCATTTTCATCTCCCATAAGTTCACGCATCGATTCAGGAAGAGACTCCATCATTTCTTCTGTTGTAGGTTTTGATCTAGCGAACAGTCGATCCTTTTTATCCACAACCCACGGACTTGCTTTTTGAGGAAACCACCCGATAAGCTTCACAAGCAAAAGTGCCAATAAAGGAACTATGCCTACCACTGAATAAGCAACAACATTGACAAACCTACCACTTCCTACGAAAGCGATTGATTTGGCTACCGGTCTCTCCAACGCAAACTTTATTATTTTCTTCCCCATGGAAATATTCTCAGCATACGCCCAGGATTTCAGAAAACGATATCTCTTGGTACCTTTCCATTTCATCTCTCCATCAGCCAAAAAAGCCTCATATTTGCTTTTAATCCTGGCGCCCCACAAGTTCAGCTCATACCATTCCAACCACGAACGAAACCATTTGTTTTGAACCCAATCGAGTATTTTTTTATAGCTTGGCTTTTCCCTGTCCTCTTCAAGTACCACTACCCGGCCCAATTCATCTTTTTCGATATCAGAGATATCCAACGATATGATGATCTCACCTCCACGGCTTAAACCGTCAAGACCAAGGCTGTATTGTTCCATGATAATACCCGTCTTTGTATCTTCAGCATTTTTCCCCTCCAGCCGTTCATTTATTTCAAATACACGGTTTCTAAGCCCTTCGGGGACACTGCCCCCAAGGTATGTAACATGAACGGCACCCGGAAGTTTTGTCACGAGATGATAATTTCCTCTACCATCACGAACAATCTCAACCGCCTTATTACTTGTAAGATCAAATACGATATCAACTTCTTTCTGCATAAGGTCACGCCCCGCCAGTTCAGCGCCTTTTCTGAGATCGTCCAGACATCCGCGCAAGCTATCTGCCGAATCCGCACTTATTATCTTCAAACCCTTAAATCGGTACCTGTATGGATCATCGTCTCCTGTTTCATACAACCCTTTGTCAAGACCTGAAAAAAGTATAAGTACTGGACGATTCTCTCTTACCTCAGGTATATGATGCTGTTCCAATAAATCATTCATCATCTTTCGTTTTTCTTCGACACCCTGCGGCATATTCACACTCGGCCCGAAAAACATTATGTCCGAGTTAGTCGTCTCTTTGTCATCGTCATCGCCACCTCCATCCATCACAGTTGTGTTATACCCCTGAATAGCGTTTGATATCTTTATTTCTTCATCAGAATCTGATGCAACAAACTCCGTCACCCTAGCACTATCACCCTCCCCAACTGTTATTTTTTCTCGGTTCTTCTGAGGCATGTTTTTATTCACAAAATTCTCATCTTTATCTTCTTTCCCTGCCGCTTCATTCCGTTTTATCTTATCCTGCTCTTTATCCGCGTCCCTAGCACTTTTATCAGCGGAAGAATCATATTCTTCAAGCCCCTTCATGTCCTGCTCCTCCATCTGAGAAGCAAAATCACGGCCTGCGGTATTAAGCCCAATTCTCTCTTTTGCCGTTTGCTGAGGCGCCTCATTCACTACAACCTGAGCGTCGGGCAATGTTAGATTTTCAAGCGCGTCCACTGACCTTGTTCTTTCCATGTCTTCCGACACCGTAACAACTTCATTGTCTGATTTTTTTATTTTCCATTTTTTTTTGTCTTTACGATTTTTCTCCTGTTCCCGTAACATAGCGTTATCTTGCGAAGCTTTTGATGCTCCTATTTTTCCCTTGATCCGTTTCTCCAACGCAGGGGACTCTTGATTTATTGTTCCCTGACTTTCTCCTGACAAATAAGTTTCTCCCCTTTCGTCCCCCTCACGCACGAGACGTCCGGACTCTAACAAAAGAGCTCTTGCGAATGTCTTAAATGCCCTAGAGTCGGTCCCCATCTCATCATCTACTTTAGAATTAATCTTCTTCAAATATGCGCCTTTTCCTTTTTTGGTCAAAATCCATCTTTCGCCCCTGGCATATCTTAAGAAATTCTTCTTTACTAGATCTACCGCGAATTTAGCCGCGCCTTTTATTGCCGCATCATACGCACCGACAAATTCAACCTCACATCGCGTATCGGAAAAATCTACAATAATACTGGTATTTTCGTCCAGTTTTATCTTTCCATTTTTAGGTTTCTCCATATCTGTTTTACTGACTGTAAACTTTTCTCCGGACTCTACTTTTGTTAGATACAATCCTTCGCTATCACTACGCAATGTCCATTTAGTGCCGTTTATTGACACAATCTTCTCTCTCTTCTCATGTTCTACAGAAAATGTACCTACACTCTTTATCCCTGTAAGCATGAGAGACCTTAACCTCGCCCGAAGCGCTTGCATATCCTTAATATTCTTAAAACTTCTCGCACTATATCCGCTTCCTAGCTTCACACCAAATGCTACCTCCATCGTTCTTATTAACAACGATATATCCACCTCACTGGTAGCTTTCTTCCCATCGAAAAAATCGCTTAGAATCATATCTGTAACAACTTCCATGTATCCATTTTGTTGTTTCGATGTCTTGAGACGATTTCTAGCAAAATCCCGATATTTCTGTATAGCGTTATTATCAGCCTCATCCCCTTCAGTTTTATTAATAACGTCCTGATCCATTTTCTCTTGGTATTCCAGGCGAGCTTCATCCAAGAGAAGATTAAGCTCAGCCTGATATTCGACCCATTTCGTAAGCGTATTTTGGGAAACCCCTATACGGTCTCTTCCAGTCTCATCAAATATCATATTCTGGTTCTTCTCCATCCATCCATTTATTTCGTGAAAACGGTGCATTTTTTCCGCACCCCATTTTTTCTTTTTCGCGCTCCATTTTCTTTTGTGTTGAGGCATTTCAGGGTTGAACACTTTATCTATAAGATTCCATGCCGCGTCACCAGCCTCCAATCTAAACCATGGAATAATTGACCCAGGGTCACCAGCTCTTTGTCCACGTCCATATTTCTGCCATTTTGCCTCATTACTCTCATCAGCTGCCATATCTATTATCAGCAACCCGTTAAACATCTTCTGTTCTATCATCTTACGAACAGTATGGGCCGAACCTATCCCCAGGTCCTTCAAATACTTCCGCACTCTCAACTTTATTTCCTCCCTTTTTGCGGTATTTGTGGTATAAAATATTTCTTTCAGTTGGGACATAATAAAATTAACATGTTTTTTTCCATCTTTCCCCTTAATACCCTTCAATACGAGAACTTCTTTAAGTTCTTTTCTAATATTCACAGGATTGAATCCGTTTTTATCAGCAAGATCCGGATCTGTCGCACGACCAAACATTGAGGTAGTTAGCGTGATCGTACCCAATTCTCCAGACTCCCTTACAAGTTTAATCTCGACTTCTTCATCATTAAACGCATTTATTTTCACACTGCATCCTAATGCCTCTAGCCGCGGCTGAAGTTCTTCCGCTATAATTTTCGCACATTCCTCAGTATCTTTTCTCCCTTTTACATAAACAAGTTCACTTGAACCCGGAGCATCCTCAAACCTGTCCAAAAGCTCATGAACACTCATCAACCAGGGTAGATTTGTCAAGACTTCACCGGTGACAACAAAAGACCCTTCCTCAAAGCTGACAACCACCTTGTCTTTACCTAAAACAATTTCCTTACCACCATTTTTAATGTTCTGATCATCAGAATCTATTTCCGTTCCATTGATCATCAACCTTTTCCCATCATCAGATATCCCTATCGTACTCACAGCTTTAAAAGTATTCCTTATGTTTTTCAGGGTGGTCTGTTGCTGCTCAACCCTTATTTTTTTTGGCTTAGAAATGTTACCTTTGAGAAAAACCGCCGGTTTTTCATATCCTTTTTTTGCAAAATGCGGATCAATGCTTATAACCCCTTTTACCTTGTATACTTCTTTCATGGCTTTGGCTACACTGGCTACCGTACCACTCGCTCCAGCGACTCCCTTTGCTATCCTCATAATTATGCTAAAAGTGGTAAATTCAACACTTTCATTCTTCCCGCGCACTGTTATTGAACCAGCACCCTGACTTTTAGCATCTTTTTCAAGTCTCTGCCTGGCTACATCACCCCTATGTTTCATCTCGTATATGGTATGAAAAATATCCTTACGCTGACCTGGCAATTCCCTACCCGTAAGGACATCCAATAGTATCACTCCCATCTCAGCTTCAATGAATTTGAACCTACCATCACCATTTTTCTCAACTATGTAGTGAGTATCCTTTATTTTTATAATGACTTTCCCGCCATCCGCTTCTTTCTCTTTAAAAAGTTTTTCGTTAATAATGATCTTCGAGCTTCCGTCTTCGGCTACAACTCCCTCAGCAAGGTTAATTTGAAAAAAATCTCCGTCCGTATTTGTGAAACATGTGTCCACACCTTCAATCGATTTAACAGATTTTTTACGGTCAATATCGTCACTCAAATACTCTGCCGCCCCGGGTTGAGCTAAGAACTTAACAACGTAATCTACCCCTTCTTCATCTAAATAAAAACCTGTAATAAAATCCAAAAGCATGTCGGCATTTAATTCCTCTATTTGAGTGCCAGTCGTCCGTTGCAGTGTTTCTCGTTCCGCGTTAAGTATGCGTGTGATCTCATCTTTAGTTTTTTGGGGTGCTGACACAGTTCCATCTTGTTTTAAATTGAATTCAAATTTACCGGCACTAATCGTGCCCTTTGTATATTCCATCCTAGTAATAACAAATTTTCCACCTTCAGATGATACGCGTACTTTTCCTGCTTTCGCGTCAATCACCATAGATGTGTCTTTTTTCCTCATCGTAGACTTTGTTCCTGTAGCATCCGTAATATCCAGTGTTGCAGCCTTTCCTTCCCCTTGAAGCTCAACTTTTTTAAATCCAAACGTCTTCCTAACCTCCTTAAGGTTGTTCTCACTAACCACAAGACGGTTCTGTTTGAGCTGTGCCACTATTTTTTGTAATGCACCACTTTTTTCCAATTCCCTTGTCGTAATTGAATATATTAAAAGTTGCAAATATTTTTCAAGCGACACCCCCGCTTGCTGACTGGATACAATCATATCAGCTAACCTCAACGCAAGGTCACACTCATCAAGCGTAAAATACGCGCGTTTAAATACACTTTCAACCTCTTTCTGTCTATCCTGCTGCGAACCGTTTATCCCAAGCGACTCAATAGTGCTAAACGCCATAAAAACAACATCATTATCTTTCAATTTCTTCAGTGCTGGAGTAAGATCTTGTGCTTCTTCCGACAATATTTTCGCGACCTTAAGTCCCTGAAGACGATAAATAAACTGTGTCTCCGCAAAATCCCTATTGGTATAGTAATCGGCGGTAAGCGCTTGTATCGAAAGCGAATTTTTGTCCCTTATGGGATTTATGATATTCCTCAGTGGATAAGCTAGGGTCTTTCCCGACCCTGTAGCCATATCCACAAAATACCCCATATCCTCATAAATACTGGTCATTATCTGTTCGGGATAAGCTATATACCCAAACGACAAGGCAGTAGTTATCTGTGCAAGCGCAGCCAGCTGATAATATCCTTTCATTTCCTCTTCAGTAGCCTTCATCGGATCAAGTGTCTTGGGTTCCGGCAATTTAATTTCAGCTCGTAATTCAATCATTGTTTTCAAAAATGTGCGGCCCTTTTCCACCTGTTCCATAACACCAAGTTTGCCTAACTTAGCATCCATGCTATCGCGCCTACCTATGTTCGACTGATCCATCGCCAGCATCACAATATACTGCGCGATCTCATCCCCCCTTTTCTCGCGGGAACCCGTAAGCACTTTTTCAAAACATGTATTTATCTCAGATTTGTCTTCTATCCCAAAATCCTTTAAAACATCCTGTATAGTCTTCAACAACTCAGTATCGCTAGCATTATTTAGTTTTTTTCCTTTTAGGACTTGTTCGACAACTTCGCTCTTAATATCCCCCGTCACATACTTATTTATTGCCTTGCTTAATTCTCCCGCAAGTCTCTGATATTCTTCGTTTGAAATCACTGAACCGTCTTGTTTAACATATTCCTTTAAACTGTCATGCGCTTCCCTGATATCTTTTAGCTCATTTTCAGCTAACCCTTCTTCTAATACTAACTTCGCTTCCAATTTCTCCATCATATCTGAAAAAGTTTCATTCATCTCTATTGCACACTTCCGAGTATCTTCTCTTGTTGTATACTGTACGCTTTTACTTTTCATCGCGATCTCAAATTTTTGCAAACTTAGCCTTACCCCACTACACACCTTTGCTACCACATCATCGGTATACGTCCTGATATCAGTGGAAGAAGCCCCCTTGGACACAGCCTCCGCAATTACTTCCTTCGTTATTCTACCCAATCTTTTAAAACTTATCTCTTTAGAAGATCCCTTATCTCTTTTTGCAAGCTTCTTTACTAACGCACGTCGTCTGTACTTACGCCACACTTTTACAAAAAAACTACTCTTATTGATCATTTCGTCATATTCATTAATCTGGCGTTCATATTCTATAAGAGCTTTCTGAAATTCCACTAATTCCTTGTATACTGCCGACTCTTCACCCAGTAACAATTTAGCCTGATTCAAAACGGCCTCTACCCAGTCTATTTTCTGCCCTAAAAATTCATTTTCCAAAACTTGAGAATCAAGTCCTAAAGATTCCGCGATTTTACTAAGATATATTTCTGTTGCCGTTACCGACAACTCGACCTCTCTCGTTCTTTTAGCAATGATAGTAAGTTTTTCATATATTGCACCTTTTGTGACAAAAACCCTGACCTTCCTCGTCTTACCTCCAAAATTCACCGTCACCGCGACGTCGACATTATCTTTCGATCCTTTCAGAGATTCATACCTTTTGTTTTCTGGTTCAGCTTCATTGGTTATCTTGTCAGCTTCCACCTGCCAGTTAATACCTGATTGAAGGGCTTCAAGCAAAAAGCCTTTAATCCGATGTATCCGTTCAATCTCTTTTTTCGCTTTCTTCACATTAACCAACGCGAATTGGACTTTTTCAAGCATCTTCAGTTCAGTTTCAAGAGAACCCAATAACGCTAATTGTTTTGAACAATCTATAGGCCTGTATTTTTGCGCGGCTTCAATAACATCTAGCTCATTAGTTATTTTCTGAATTCTAGTTACCGCAACAGCTGCCGTGGGTTTGACAGCTTTCGGTTTGACAACTTTAGATTTGACAGCAGGTTTGACAACTTTGGATTTGACAGCAGGTTTGACAACTTTAGATTTGACAGCAGGTTTGACAACTTT
>CAYZXR010000001.1:14898-133163 GCA_964482475.1 uncultured Planctomycetia bacterium
CACTATTACCTTCCCCGAAAGTATATCTTCTCTCAATTGTTTGCGAACTTCATCTCTTTCCTCAGTACTTTTAAAATTGGTATAGTCATACTCTCCGCGCAGAATCATCTCTTCGTGGTTCCCAAAAATGCGGGTTACTCTCCATTTTTTTGTTTTGCGGTTGAAGTAACCTGCCTCCTTCTGGATTTTTCGCGTCAGTTCCCAAGTGCGGGCAGAATCGGGTCCACGATCAATAGTGTCTCCCATGATAACAAGACGTGCTTTTTTTCCGAACCTCCCTCCCCAAGTATTCTCCTTATCGTTTTCGACATAGTCTAGAGCGCGAAGATTTGACACAAGGCCATCATAATTTGCATGGGGATCTCCAACAACACCCACTTCACCTTCTTTAGCACTCATAGGACGAACCTTTTCGAGAACTCTTTCTTTTATTTTACGCTTCTGTTGTTTCCCAAAAATGCTTTGCAATGTTAATCCGGATTGTTTACCTATCCCCGCTCTTACAATAAAGTTGTTCATCGTATGCAGGATAACCGGGACTATAAGACTCAAAAGCACCGCGAATGGCCCTGTCACTCCGAGGAGAAATACAGCCGCCGCTACCCCGACTGCGGTAAGAACCCCCATACCCAAACCGAACATAAAACGCTTCATACGTTGTCCGTCTTTATGAGCCTTCGCAAATAATCCCGCCTGACCAGCGATCAAACCAACTAACGCTAATAATCCCAAACCTGAACCAAAAAAGAATACCGCGAATACCACAAGAAGAGTCGCAGAAAGACCCCTAAACAAGACTTCTTCCCATACAGATTCGACTGTAGACTTTGCAAAAGCCTCACCCCGGATCTGACCCATAAAATTACCGAAAATTTTTCCCAGAAAAGCCTTTATACCGCTAAAAGATGCTTCACTTATCGAGTAAAGTACGCCCACACTAGGCCTAGCTTCTACCTGGGCAATCATCTCATTGTATGATGATTCCATAGGCAAAATTGTACTCAAAGAATTTTCTTTTGTTGAAGTCAGGTCACCTATTTGATTAAAAAA
Source organism: uncultured Planctomycetia bacterium (assembly GCA_964482475.1). Lineage (GTDB taxonomy): Bacteria > Omnitrophota > Gorgyraeia > Tantalellales > Tantalellaceae > JAHJBY01. The sequence goes on from CAYZXR010000001.1 coordinate 15,949, forward strand.
ATTCGACATGTCAGGCGTTAACCCCAATGCTTCTCGTCCAGTATAATGATCAAAAACAACATGCTGTATTTCATGATCCATTATTCCAAAATTGTCCTTAAACATTGCATATATATTCCCATTTCTGACCATTCCCCCTATTTGCATTCTCGCATCGGTCGTTACACGACTATTTGTTCTTGGTGTCGGAACATATAAAGGTTTCAATCCGCCTAAATCCGATGACCATTTATTAAGGATGCTTTGCAGTCTTCCTGCCTTTAAAATAGGAACGAACTGTAATACACTCATGACCTCTATTGACGCTTCCTTGTAAGCTTCTTTCTTTAACTTTTTCTTAACATTTTCATCAGTCGTCTTATTGGATTCGAGTTTTATCGCGTATAACTTCGTTGCCTTAACATCAACCATCTTATCCAAAAGAATTTTTACTTCCCATAACTTTTTCTTAACATTTTCCCATTCTTCACCCTTCCATATACCTTCCATAACTTCATCGATATAATCCCCTAAAGCAGCCTCCTTGTCACTTCCTGTTATCCCTAAATCGGAAAGATTGTAATCCTTCAGCCTTGCTACTAGTCTTTCCCTCATATAAACTCCATATTCTTTGCGGTATTGCTCTAGCAAATACTCAAAATTCCCCCCCCGTAAGGCATCGTTTGCAAGATAGGCCACCATTTCATTCTGATATTGACTGTAAAGAAAATTCGGGAATCTGGCTAAGGTTTTCTGTAAAATTTTTCTATCAATTTTTTTCTGGGAATTCAGCACCTTGAAAAATTCATGCACCTCTGAGAACCGCTCATCAAGTTCACCCTTATCTTTTTCTGTGTTACGCTTAGAAGAAATATGCATCTCCTGAAGAGATTTGAAATCTGCATGGATTGTGATTGAAACAAAATTGTATCCGATTATCGCCAATTGTGGTGTATATCCACTACCAATTTTTTCAAAGAAGGGTGCTACCGCTTTTCTTAAGTCTGATAGTTTCAACCTATTCTGCTGTATTTCCCTATCAATCTCTTCTACACGTACCCTGTTACCTTCTTTTTTCGCTTTACTCCTTGACTCGTTAAGTCTCATAAGTTCCCGGCTTGCTTCACTGAATTCTTTCAAAGGAAATCTTTTGGACTCTTCCAAATATCTATTACGAACCTCATTTTTTGATGAGAACAATTTAATTAAAGCAACTTCAACCATAATTCTTTGTTCTCTTGTAAGCTCCGACATATCACGAGCTTTATCTCTTATTACTCCCTCATGACATTCTTCATAAGTAAGCCTTTCCCCTTTATTTTCTATCATATGCCTAACATACTGAAATATGCCGCTTAGAGCTTCAACCTGCCTAACATATGTTCCCCTCACTAAATCAATCTGTTTATTCCTAGACAATAAGCTTAACTGCCTGCGCCAGGTACCATCCTCAAATTCCGTATTTTTTTCAATGACCTTTAGCGCCAGTTTTGCTACTCGCACATTAACAACTTCATCACTCTTCAATGCTCCAACAACACTTGCCATTATCAATTTCGCCAATACCACTTTGTTGGCACTTGATACTTCATTCGATTTCAAATATTCTGAAAGAATCGAACCTATCATCGAGCCTTTTTCACTCATATCGCGTACTGCAATGTCTACTATACTCTCAAATGTATAACCGGAAAGTAACAATCCCTCCATTACAGCATTCGGATATACCTCCATAAGGGATTGTAAAATTTTAAGCACTATGGCTTCATTTTCTTCACTTAAACGAATCTCCGAGCTAATATCAATAAGCTGTGATAAATATTTAACATGATTTTTAGTAGATTTGTTGCTACTAAAGATACCAGCTTCAACTTCGTTTAACGTGTTCTTCCAATCACTTAATCCAAATAAACCTGGCTTCTCACTAATACCATATTCATGTGTTAATAATTTCCTAAAAATAGAAACTTGATCAGCTTCTGGCAAACTCTGCATTAATTCAAAAAATTTGCTAATATGCGGCCCATAACTAACCACCAGGCCATCCTTTAACATGGTTTCCGCAAGTTTTATTGTCTCGACACGTACCCACTCCGAAAAATCTCCCCTTACATCTTCAGTCTTAGACTCAGAACTCGTTTCCGGCGCTATTACACTTTGCAATTTTAAACCAAGGCTTGTCCCCATACCCATGCGGACAAAAAAGTTGTTCATAGCATGCAGGATAACCGGAACTATAAGACTTAAAAGTACCGCGGATAATGCTGTCGCGCCAAGAAATGTTGCCGCCACTACTCCGGACACGGTAAGAACACCCATACCTAAGCCAAACGTAAAATGCTTCATAAACTGCCCGTCAGCGTGAAGAGATGCAAAAAGCGCCGCCTGGCCGGCAATTAAACCGCCTAACGCTAATAACCCCAGACCTGAACCGAAAAAGAATGCTGAGAATGCCACAACCGGAACAGCTACAAGAATCCCCCGGAACAGCCCTTCCTCGAAAATACCGTCAAACTGACTAATAATAAAATTGGAAATTGTCGCACCAAATAATTTTGCCAAGAAACCCTTTGTCGCTTCATACAATTTCCTGCCCTCTCCCACGGATTGAAGAGTGCCGGTACCTGCCTTATTCAACACCCTTTCTTCTGTATCATCTGCAAGCCATTCGCTATAACTTTTTCCGGGTATATCATATCCTATATCCTCAAATCCAAGTTCTTCGCCCCAATATTGTTTGGCTACCTTCATAGCAAGCGTTACATCACCTTCTGTCGCTCCATGCATCACTATCTGGTCAGAGATTAGCGCTTGTGACTCCAAATCCTGAACCGTCTTAATACCACCGTTATAACCCGCCTTCTGCAAGGCGATCAAAAACCTTTTCCACTTGTAAGGGGTCATCGATTTGATTAAATTATGAAATCCAAGATACCCTTTAAATGTCTTTCCTTTTCCTATGGATGAACCTTTATTAACTTGGTAGTGTAGCCAACTGCTTGAATCAGCTGTCTCTTTTTCGATACGCACACCATCCACTCCCTCTATTCCACTGACGGCAGAACCTTCTGTTTTTACCCGTTCGGCCAACTCCATATGTTCTACACTCATCTTAAAAAAAGCTGAATCATCTGCCAGCTCAGAGAGTTTATTTCTTACATCTTTCCTCATTGCTAGTAATTCCGGTAGAGATTTAGCGACTCTAAAAGCCGGAAGCATTCTCAGTTGATCACCATAAAGAATGACATTATTGTCGACCGCATATTCAGCGTATTCCCTGCGATCCATTTTGGCTAAATCCACTCCATCCATTTCCGCCGTTTCGGCCAACGAGTATACAGCTTCCCAACCACTGACCATTTTTTGCAACTGTACTTGCCGCTGTTTTGCCTTCTTAGTTTCAATGGTACTCTTTAACCGAATCCATTGATCCGCTAAACCCTCCATTATCTTAGTCTGAGCCTCGATCTGTTCCGGTGAAGGTTTTGTCAGTTTGTTCCATTCAGACATGCTCTTTTTATATCTATTCATCCATTCAACGACACTCTTATCCTGTTTCATAGCCGCGGAAGCAACTTTAAACTCTTCCGTAGCCTGATAAATCCGTTTGCCAGCGACATTGAATTTTAACCGAATCCATTGATCCGCTAAACCCTCCATTATCTTAGTCTGAGCCTCGATCTGTTCCGGTGAAGGTTTTGTCAGTTTGTTCCATTCAGACATGCTCTTTTTATATCTATTCATCCATTCAACGACACTCTTATCCTGTTTCATAGCCGCGGAAGCAACTTTAAACTCTTCCGTAGCCTGATAAATCCGTTTGCCAGCGACATTGAATTTTAACCGAATCCATTGATCCGCTAAACCCTCCATTGCCTTAGTCTGAGCCTCAATCTGTTCCGTTGAAGGCTTTGTCAGCTTATTCCATTCGGACATGCTCTTTTTATATCTATTCGTCCATTCAACAACACTCTTATCCTGTTTCATAGCCGCAGAAGCAGCTTTAAACTCTTCCGTAGCCTGCTGCATCCGTTTGCGAGCGGCATTGAATTTAAGCTGACTTTGCCGCTGTGTGGACTTCTGCGAAACAGGTATCTGTTTCTGCTCTGATTTCTGAATCAAATCGGTACCGGTATCGGGACTGCTCCTAAGCTGATCCGCTTCGGACATTTTCAAGAATTGGTATTGTGGGAAATATTGTCTGAAAGCGTCCATAACTTCTTTAGTCGCTATGGCATCATTAACAAGAACGGCATTTATACCTTCACCGCCTATGGTCTCTCCTTCACGGCTGACTACAATAAATAGACCGTCGGAATAAACGCCTGCCGCTCCATAACCAGCACCGGCACCAGGTTTCACATAAAGCGGCATTTCATTAAAACCACGTGTGGGATCTATGCCGTTCTTGAGCAAGCTCAGCAAACTTTCCTGCATTATCCCAAGATTACCCTTGGCAATTCCATGCCCGTAAAACTTTGCAGCTCTTTCAGTACCGAGTTTGTTTCCGCCTTCAAGCCAAGCGACAATACCTTCTTCTCCATAGCGATGATAATTTCTCATACCCACTAAAGCAGCATTGATCTTTGCCTTAATATCGTTATCTATGGCTTCACTATCTACCGCTTTTTCTCCTAAAATACTCTGGAGTGACAAATTGAACCGCGCGCCGAGCCCTGTTCTTACAAGAAAGTTATTCATTGTATGCAGAATAACCGGAACTATAAGACTCAAAAGCACCGCGGATAATGCTGTCGCGCCAAGAAATGTTGCCGCCACTACTCCGGACGCGGTAAGAACACCCATACCTAAGCCAAACGTAAAATGCTTCATAAACTGCCCGTCAGCGTGAAGAGATGCAAAAAGCGCCGCCTGGCCGGCAATTAAACCGCCTAACGCTAATAACCCCAGACCTGAACCGAAAAAGAATGCTGAGAATGCCACAACCGGAACAGCTACAAGAATCCCCCGGAACAGCCCTTCCTCGAAAATACCGTCAAATTTGCTCATGATAAAACTTGAAATGGTAGCACCAAATAATTTTGTCAAGAAACGCTTTGTCGCTTCATACAATTTCCTGCCTTCTCCCACAGATTGAAGAGCGCCGAACTGGGGTGCCCCCACCACTCCCAACAACTCTTTCCGCTTACTTTCCTTCATCACGTTCATCGCATCAATAGACTTATTCCCTTCACGAAGAGCTTCAAGAAGATCTTTAATGGGCTTTTCAGTATACTCAAGATCCATTTCACTTTCACCTATCATTGCCTCTATTTGCATCACCAATACAAGAACAGAACGAATTTCGGCAGCCGTTCTTATTATTTCTTGTATGTCACTTGGTAATAATTGCGATCTTTCATATTTTTTCAGAAGTTTCTGCCAGTCTCCGATCACGTCTGGAGTAAGTATCTCTTCTTTGGACATGCCCAACCTTTTTATTGCTGCTTCTTGTCCTTTAATATCATTAATGGCCACATAAGCTGGAATTTTAGGTACTTGGTTCTCCTCCCAATTTTGCATAATTCTTTCTCTTTGCACCACTCCGTTTTCTATTACTTCTACTGTTGCTTCTAGCGATAAGCCAGTTCGATCAGAAATAGAATCTTTGTCAAGAAGATCCAATTCACTAAAGATGTTACTGAACTTGCTTCGTTCTGATTCTGGCAGATGTTCCCGAACCTCCGCAAATTGTTTGTTAGCCCGGTCAAATGATTCTTTGAAAGCTTGAAGTCTCTCTTGAGCGATATTTAACCTTTCGATTTTCTTAGCATAATCTTCCATGGCTCCTACTGTTCGTTCCCCCTCGGTACGAGCACGAGCATTCCATTCTTCGGCAATTCTCTTATATGCTGCGGATATTTCAAGAAATACCCCTTCTCCATCGGCGTTTTTCTCTAACACCTCAAGACTATTCTTCAGTCGATTTTTTGCTTCATCATATGTCTTGTCAGTGGTTTCGACAGTTTTGGCTACTTCGGCATCTATAAACTCCTTCGTTTTCGCCTTAAAATCCATATTAACTTCTTTCCACTCTTTCCAAGTACGCATAGCCTCCGGAAAAGAAGTCATAGCGGCAAGCAAATACCCAACGGGACCTATCACTGAAAACCCTAATCCATCAACCAAACCACCCCGCAGGGCCTCTACAGCCATATCAGAACTGAACCATATCCCAACAATTGCCACAAATGCAACCAGGACAAGTTTCGTTACAGGTTTTACTAATGATATGAATTTTATTCCAAAATTTCTTATACGTTCTCTTATAGGGAGCCTACCTTTATCTTCTGTACTTTTGGCTTCCTTATTCGGATTTTTACTCGTCATAACGGCTAAAACAGTGGGCATTATGACCCCGGTAACCATTAAGAAGAAGCCCGCGCCTATAACAAGCCCCGGTGCGGCCGTAAATACACCCGCTGAAGACATGCCAACAACTAAAACGGTATTCACCAGCGGCAACACAAGAGCTATCTTCTCCTTTATACTGTATTTTTTTTCAACATAGGATTTTTCTGCAACATCGGTTTTTTCTTTCTGATCCTTCTTATACAAAAAAGAATGTAACCCCATTTTGTACGCTGTAACCAAGGCCGTCAGTATGGTAGCAATTATGCTCGTCGGCAATATGACACTTGTCATCATGACAGGTACAACACCACCTATGCCTAACCCCGTAATTACGAGAATAGCCCCCATAAACCCTACATTGAAAGCATTGGACCCCAGTACTATATCGGCAAAATAATTCAGAAGATCACGCTGTTTTCCCTTCAATTGATTATCTTTAGCAAAAGAATCCAAAAGTTCACGCTGTTTTTGCTTCAATTCATCACCTTTAAGACCCTGCTTCTTAAATGCCCTTGCCCTACGCCGATAAGTCACTCCAAAAAACAACATAAGACCCATCGCAGTTATTATGGGATTAATCGCACAGCTCCCCATCATACCTTTTGCGAGCATGCCTCCGGCAGGAATACCCGTAACAAATTCGGGTACAGATGATGCACCCGAATCAAAAGTAGTCGCTACTTTGGACAATCCTAGTTTCTTAAACATGTTCCCGACTACTCCAAAAAGATCCGCGCTCTTTGAAACTAACATCGATGCGGCTATAAAGGCAACAGCAAATCCTGGAACACCAAATGAAGAAAGTAATCCAAAATAAAACGCTACAGTTATCCCCATTGGCACAGCCACGCTCATGAAAGACTTTGTCTTTTGAAAAATAGATGTTTTTTCGGCCTTTTCGGTTGCTTCCACAGCTTTTTCGGTTTCGGGTACGCTGACTTTGCCCTTGGCGGCTTTTACTTCGGCTTCAGTCTCGGACTTACTCCCTTCAGTATCGGTCAATGTTTCGATCTTATTCATACTCATCTGGACAAAATAATTGTTCATCGCGTGTAATATGAATGGTGCGACAAGACTTAATAATCCCGCAACCGCTATACCCGTACCCAGGAACATCGCTCCTCCCACAACAGCTCCCACAATAGCTCCCGTTTTAAGACCAAATTTAAAATGCTCACCAAAATTCGAATCGGGATGCAGTTTCGCAAAGATACCGGCCTGCGCCACATACAGAACAGTACCGACCGCCGCAATAGCAAACAAGCCAACACCGAAACCAGACAATATTGTAAGCACAGATGCTACGCTTCCAAGAAAGACTGATGTTTCCCAACCTGAGTCAACAACTGAGTTAGCAAGAGCCTCCGCCCGCGCCTTACCCATAAACATGCTTAAAGACTTACCAAAGAGCGACTTAACCCCGCTGAACATTGATGTACTAATCGACTGAAGAGTGCCACCGCCTTTGGCATCTTTGTCGTTGTCTTCGGCTTCAGCGTCTTTGGCTTCGGCGGCGGTTTTAGCCTCAGCGGCGGCTCTTCTTTTAGCTTCGCGAACTTCGACGGCTTTTTCGGCTCTGTCGACTTCTTCGGTGGCTTTGACGACTTTGGCTTTGGCGACTTTGAATTCAGCGTTTTTCTGAGTAGCTTCGGCTTCGGCGGCTTCAAGTTCGGCGACTTTCTCTTTGACGACTTTCTCAGCCTCTTTGACTTTAACTTGATCGGCTTTGGCTTTGACTAGGGCTTCCTCAGCCTCGATGAGCTTAATATGTTTCTGCCCAACACTGAAATTGGCAGATTCCTGAGCGGTTTTGGCGGCTTCTTCGGCAGCTTTGGCGCCTTTTTTTCGCGCTCTTCCGGCATCGCCAAAATACCCTGCAGCTTCACACAAAGTGGCAATGGCTTCATATAGTAATTCCTTACTAACACCTGTCGAAGTGGCTAACTTTGAATGTTCGGACAAGTCATTGGCCATGTTAATAATCTTTCTTCTTATATCCTCTACCGAATCCTCCCTACTAGTGGTATTGATATGAAATTCTGCTATATCGTAAAGCCGGCTGCTCTTTTCATCCTTAGAGTAAGCATTCCCCATATCTATTACAACTTTATTTGCAACCATCAGTATTGCTACTACTTCGTCTTTCGCGGCTTGGTCGGCTTTAGCTTGATCGGCTTTGGTTTTGGCATCTTCGAGTGAAACGTAAACATCACCTTGCTGCTCCCATCCTGTCGGAATATCAACGCCATATTTGTTAACATCGGCAACGGAAACCGGGGTTCCCTTTGCCCTTGCCTGTCTGAGCAAATCTCTTTTGTGCTCTTTTATATAGCACTGGTAAGATATCGTAGAACTGCTCGTAAAATGCATCTTTGCATAAATTTCCATCATCTCGTTATGTGATTCCTTTGCTTCTTCAGATGTGCGTCCGTAAAGCCCACGACACGACTCGTAATCGTTCCTAGCACTTGTATATTGATCAACAAGCTTCTCATGCACCACAACATATTCCCCGTAGGTCATCTCCCACGGTTCTTTTTGCTCCGTATCAACATCAGCAACTTTGGCGGCTTTGGCGGCTTCGGCTTCAGCAACTTTGGCGGCTTCGGCTTCTTCGGCTTTGGCTTTTTGATCGGTTTTGACGGCTTCGGCTTCAGCAACTTTGGCAGCCTCGGCTTCTTCAACTTCGGCGGCTTTGGCTTCTTCGGCGGCTTTGGCTTTGGCTTTTTCAGTAGGCATATCTTTTAAAGTAGCCTTAGCTTTATCAAATACGATGAGTTCACCGGCTCTTGGATGCCATGAAGGATATTCAAGCGCAGAATAATCTCTTTCTCTCAATGCATTCAGCAAGTTGATATCTTCTAGATATGCCTCAGGATCCTGGTTTTTATGAATTCCTCGCGCGTTTAAAAACACGTCTTCCGGAAATGGATGCTGATATTCTGAATTAAATGAAAACACTTCTTCATATATTGAATCAACTATTGTGTCCATCTCGCGATCCTGACCATAGCGATAGACTTTACCTTTGAATTCCAGGTCAATCCGAGTTCGACCGTCTTCAGCCAACCATCTACCCCTGTTTTCAGGTCGAGAAGGATGTTCTTTGGCCTCTTCAGATGTAAAGACACAAACTAATCCTTCCTGATTGGCACCGTATGCTCCAAAACGATGGACAACCATTGTCTCAGTTTCCACCTTGGCTTTGGCTGGTTTGGCTTTGGCTGGTTTGGCTTTGGCTTCGGCTGGTTTGGCTTTGGCTTCGGGTTTCGGTTTGGCTTTGGCATCTTCGGCTTTCGTGGCTTCGGCAGCTTTGGCTTCGGCCTGGTCGGCTTTGGTTTGGTCGGCTTTGGCTTCAGGTTTAGCTTTGGCAACGTCTTTTGCAGTTTGGTCGGCCTTATCGATTTCAGAAGCACGTTTTACGCTTTTGATTTGCGCGCCGTCACCCACCCCTGCACCATAAAAAGGTATGCTTGTATCGCTTTCAAGCCCATATTCCTCCCTCCTCACACCAAACTCCACGAAAGGCGCAACAGCCGTCATTCTCCCATCATACACATGAATAACAAATTTTTTCCCATTGGTCAGCGTTATCTCATCACCTTCAAAAAGCGAATCACGTAGGTCCTTCTCTCCTCTTGATGTTTCTTTTTGCCACTTCTCAAAAGCCTCTTCATGAGATAAACCTTTTTTCTTCAGCGCGGCTAGCCGAACCCTTGACCCTTTTCCGTCAATCTGCGGACCGTTGTACTTCTCGTCAGCGACTTCGTCCTTGGCTTTGGCTTCGGGTTTCGGTTTGGCTTTGGCATCTTCGGCTTTCGGTTTGGCTTTGGCTTTTTCGGCTTTCGGTTTGGCTTTGGCTTGGTCGGCTTTGGCCTGGTCGGCTTTGGTTTGATCGGCTTTGGCTTCGGCTTTGACTTGATCGGCATCACTTGTAAGCCATGTTTCCATTTCACTTAGATCAGGATTTTTTAATTTAGAAATTTTATCAGACAAGAAATCAGTGATACCCTTTATGCCAGCCTCTTTCTGGCTTTGTGATATGCGTTTATTATCGTTTCGATCTTGAATTAGGTTCTTAGAAAACTTTCGCAACATTTTAATTACTATCTGATTGTTATCACCTTTTGCTTTAAGAAGCGCGATATACTCGTTTATGATACCTTCCTGAAATCCTGCGTCTTGAAGATAACTCGCAAGTGCGATATGATATTCACCACTATCAAGTTCTCTTTTGTACGATTTTTTATTATTTGTGATTATTGTGATATACGGACGTTTTCGTTTTTTATCGCATTTTGGGAGTATTACAAGATATGACATTTGGTCGCTTTTAAGTATCTCAGCTATACCTTTTGTGTGAAACCCTCCGGTGATCAAAGCGGCTACAGTCTGATTATTTTCCCTCATCCGCTTAATAGTGTTGTTCACCATTACTTCATTACGTTTAAGCGTAAATTCATAAAATTTCTCGGCTTCGGACATTGCTTCGAAAACAGCCGTTATATCCAGTCCCGCAGGTATGGGCATTTCGTATTTCACGTACATGCTGCGAATAAAATCAGCAAATTCTACTCCTTTGAATGAATCCCTGTTGCGCTGGAAATATTCAAGTGATTTACTTGTAAGTTTCACTTCCAATAGATCTCTCAGTACCGCCGCTTTCCTTAGAAGCTGTGACAATTGTCGTTCTTCATCATTTCTGAAGAGTTTCTCCTTTATTCGGTTTTCGTACTCAAGTACTTCGTCCTTTATGGCGCCAACATCTACCGACTCGTATAGCGTCATATAATCCACATAAACCAGGATATTAGGATATTCCTCCAGATTGATGCCTTCAAGTTTCGCCATATCCACAAGGTATGAATAGAACATACTGGCTGAAACTTTCCCAAGCTTAAACGACAGGCTTTTAAGTATAAGTTCTTCCAATTTGTTTTTCGAAAGATCTTCTTTCAAGCGACTAAGGAGTTCTTCGCGTTCAACATTCGTCTGCATAAAGTCGCACTGCTGTTCAAGCCTGATCGCTTCAAGCAAATTATTTATGTTTATGAAACCTTCAGACATGACACCATTTTTCGTGCCTATATCTCTTATAACATCCCACTTCATAGTGAACGAAAGTCTGCCGTTATCCTTTATAATTGAATTTTCTTCCAGAAGTTTAAGTTCCTCGGAATAAATACTATTTTCAAGTTTCACGAGCGCGTCGCAAAGTGCTCGTACTGTTTTCCCGTTGATCTCTTTCAATGCAAGCGAATTCTTGAATGCATCCATATTTTCAGAATGCATCTTTTTATCGTCGATACCGTAGAGGGCTATATCAGGATCCATGATAGAGGCATAGTATTCGGCAGCGGAAAGTTTTCCTTCCGCCATAAGATCACCGGCAACTTGCATCCTGATCTCTTCATCGGGAAATGAGGAGATGATCGAGGTATCAATGTAGCCTGAGGTGCCCTCTACAGCGACGATTTCCATGTCATAATTCGTAACAAGATTGTCCAGAATATCAACTATGGATTCCTGCGCACTCAGATTATCATGCGCGTCTTTTATGTTTATAATCACTTCTTTTGAGTCGTACACTTGAACGTCTTTGGTAACACCAATAGTACGTGGAATAGAAAAATCACGAAGATTAGTTTGAAGACCGCCTTTCGCAGCACTAGCAGCTGATGTCTGCGTCCGTGGAACACCGCCTGTACCAGACACACCTTGCGCTATCCCCAATTGCTGAAAAAAGAACACAAAACTTACAACAAGCGCGACTGTTTTAAAGAAAACCCTATATCGCGAATATCCCGCAGAAATACTTAAGTTATCATCATTGTCAGACCCGCGATAACCATCAGTTTTTTTGGGTATTATATGTTTATGACTAATTATATTCATGTTTATACCTACATTTATATGACTTTATAATAGTTTTTAATAACTTGCAAAAGGAGAAAATCGCGTGTAACCTGGATTTATTGACTCATCCCCCTCATTTCCCTATATAAAGTATATCATATAAAGTCGAATGGACAAGTTTGCCAAGCTATCTTTTTTATAGCTTAACTGTGAGTAAAAATGGGTGAATTATTTGTTGTGTAGGGTCGGGTTCTAAACCCGCCCTCGACATGTTTAGGGCAGGCATCCCCAACTCGCTTCGCTCGCTGAGGACAGGCAAGACCCGCCCCTACCCAACGAAATTGGGTGATATTACAATTTTTGATTGTTTTATTGGGGTGCGACATGTTTAGGGCAGGTTTGGAACCTGCCCCTGCGATTTTTGCGTATATATGGGATTTTATGCGAATATTATGCGTATTTTTGTTATATCGCCCCATATTTGTGGATATATGGCGTAAATGTGGGAAATCTGACACCATCGACACGTTCAGGGCAAATTTAGAACCTGCCCCTACGCAACCGTATGACAATCGATCACACACATGCTCATATTACCCAAAAACGGGTCTTATGGGCGGTGTGGAGGGGGTTTAGAAGCCCTTGTGTGGGTGTTGGTAACTTATATAGGGTTAATAATATTTGTCATTTCTCCACTGTGTGGGATTATTTATTATATACTCACGAATACGGGTTAATTCGGATTCACTGCGTATAATATGTTCGTAATAATTGCGTTGCCAAAGGCGGATACCGGGACAGTTGCGAATTGCATTAACACGTTTTGCGGAAAATGTTTTAAATTGCCGAACAATTTCGAATAATCCATATTTGGTAGGGGCGGGTTCTAAACCCGCCCTCGACATGTTCAGGGCAGGTTTAGAACCTGCCCCTACGATTTTTATTATTCCATGTATATGGTTGGGCATAACAATGAATTCATCCAGTTCAATATTGGTATTGTGTTGCGACAAATCCAACCATATAAATCGAACCGCCTTGCCCGCACTATTCAACACCATCTTATCATTCTGCACATCACCAAATACGCATTTATAACCATTCACACACACGGTTACATAGTATGCACCTTCTTGCGAATAATCATAATGTTTTAATCTGGTTGTTTTTCGATTACCCGACATACAACCACCTCCACATAATTGTAGACACAATAACGTGGAGAAATCTTTCAAATTATTTTGATTTTTTACTGTGGGGCAACATGTTTAGGGCAGGTTTAGAACCTGCCCCTACGTATTTTTGATTGTTTTATTGGGGTGCGACATGTTTCAGGGCGGGTTTAGAACCCGCCCCTACGAATATTATTTAGCCTTTTACCTGGCTTCTCTTACAAAAACCATACGGGCGACTTTCCCATCGGCTTCGTCTTTATAAATAACCCTGGCAGGTTCGCCCTTCTTCAGATCGTTCACATTTAAATAAACTGTCTTCAGGATACGCGTTTTGGACTCCAATGCTATGTTAACATTTTTGCCGCTTCTGGTATCTTTAACCACAATCTGAGGCACTTTTTTATTGGAAAGATCTACTGACACGATCTCACCATAGACTACCGACGGCTTCACTATTTTTGCCGGTTCATTCTGAGCAACGGCACTTGCTGCAACCAATGCTACAACCGAGACAAACAACATGGTCATAATTAGTTTACTGAAATTTTTCATTATCATCTCCTTTTTCATTCGTAAAGCATATCACATTTTATTGTAGTATACAAGTAGGGGCACGGCATGCCGTGCCCCTACACTGTTGCAAAACCGCCGATTAATAAGCAAGTTCAGCCTCAAGTTCGTGAATGAATTCCTTGTCGGTTTGCGCCGCAACATCAACAGAGCTTTCGTCTTTAAAATTTATTTCCTTATTATCATCGTAGATTTTTTGGAGTGCTTTATCGCCTCGTTTGCTTATAATCGTCACGCCGATCTTTTCAGATTCCCGTACAAGACTGGTCATAACTCCGGACCAGGTACTATTCTCCGACATAACTCTGATCGTAATATCACGCATCGCCGCCAAGCCAGTAAGCACGCTATCAGAAACATTACTATCAACGAGAGCGAAATAATCTACACCATCCTTATTAGTAATAGAGCTTGCCGCAATCTCCATTTTTGTCTTGATCGTATTTGCATCCATCTGATTATTTATATAAACTATTTGAACACCCATTCTCTTTAAAGCATTAATCATATTATGCGCGTACGGTCTCTCCAAAACACTACTATCTATCGCAAGAACTTTACCCTTCTCAACAAGCGGAAGCACACGCGCGGATTCAGCACCTTTTATAGCATTTGTCGCAGTAGCATTGGTTCTCGAACCAGGCGACAAGGTTGCAGTAACAAAAGTCTGCATAGTATTTTGAATGTTCATTTCTTTCGTGTAAAACATCTTCTTATCAACAACCATCCCTTGACTTGTAGCACTCATACTAATCGCTTCAAATAAAGCCAACGCATGCAATAATCCTCTTCTAGTTTCAAACTTCGAGCGTAGAACCCAGAACTTATTAGCTTTAATAAATAATCTTATGTCTTTGGCCAAGTCTTCCGTCGTAACATCCACTGTTAACTGTTCGGTAATGCCCAGCTGCATGATAATAGCAAATTTCATCGCAACAATATTCGCAAGATCGCTCCAGAAAAATTCATCCAAAGCCTCTAAACTCTCAGCATCCTCAATCTTCGCAAGCATACTGTTGATCTCCGTCAAAAGACTATTCAACTCATCGGTCGAAGTGTTTTCAATTTCTTTTTCCGCAACCTTGCTTGCAAGCGCTTCGACATCACTTGACAACCCTTCAACGTCGATAGAACTTATTATCTTGGTTATTCCCTCTAGTTTGTCTTTCAATTTACCTAACATCTCTGCTTGCAGCAAATTAACCGCATGTTCCTCCACACCAGTCTCGGCATCCGCTGGTATTACTACCTTTACGTCTATCCCTGCAAACACCTTCGCATTTCTCGCTACCCCAATCTCTTTTTTCATTTGTTCGCGGAGATGTCTAATATTTAATTTAATATTTTCTATTTTTGCCTCTTTTGCCTTAGATTTTTCATCACTTTTAGCAAGCGCCTCCAACTCCGCTTTGGCTGCATTAACCTCTTTGTTAAGAAAATCCAGCTGTCTCGCTAACATAAGTGGAGGCAATATTTTAGCGGCTAGGATCACTATATCTTGTGCATACTTCAGCGATAATCCGTGCTCTTTTGCCAACGTTACAAGATTTTCCCATGTTCTGAGTACTTCACCACCGATAAGTACTTCCCCACTAAGTAGATCTTTTGTTGATATACCAAAAAGTTTATCAATAGCTTGACGATTGTTCTCCACATCTTCCATAGCCCGAGCGGCTTGTATTTGGGCGCTGATCTCATTCGCAAATTCTTCCATTTTTAATGCTATTTTTCCTTCATTCTGAACATCTTTGTTATTGCTCCATTCGTTAACAAGTGACTTCCATTTACCAACTAGCTCATTATGCGCCGTATCTGAATAACCAAGCTTCTTCAGCGCTTTACTAAGGCTCCTCGCCACCTTAAAATTAGTTTTTATCTGTTTTCCAACAGCAGCAACTCTCTTACGTATGGCATCAATTCGATCAGCAACAGCTTCTTCATCAGTTTTGGCTTCTTCGTCAGGTTTGACAGATTTGGCAGCTTCGTCCCTGACTGATGATGCGCCAGTGATTCCTTCCTCGCCATCGGATGTTTTTTGCCCGGCTTCGGATACGCTATCCCTAAACATCTGTCCCTGTCTCTTTATGGCCACTCTTAAAGCCATTACATCCTCTTGTGCACCTCTCATATCAAAGTATTGCTGTGCCAAAAATTCAAAATTAGTTCCTTCTACACCTTGTAAAGCTTCCCACGCATTTCCTAATTCATTCTCTCGAGCACTTAGCGTGTCATTAAGAGCGCTTAAAGCTTCCTCAAGATTATTTACTGTCGTACCAGGTGAATACGCGACGTTACCAAGAACTTCTCTCAGTTTCGTAATTTTATTGCCAACCTTTCCTGTTGATTCTCTTTTGGCAACGGCTTCCAGCCTTTCGAGCATTGTAATCATTTCCTGCATCGCTGGCGCGTTTACAACCTCTCTTAACTCTGCCACGTAATGCCCCCATCTATCCGTCTTTCCTAACTCATTCTCAAGATTATTCATAGCTAATTTCAATTCGGCTAGACTTCCTGTCCCTTTTAATGCTCTTTTCCAAGCACCTTGCATCTCCCTGACCGCTCTTGTTGACATATTCTGCTGCCTCAACCCTTGGTCAACATCTTCTAGCCCCTTGAACGCCGCCGCTGCTTGCACCACCACCGGTGCTTTGGTTTCGGGTACACTGACTTTACTTCTTTGATTATACTTCATCACATTTTGCGCCTGTTCAGAACTTATAAATCCCTCAGCGACCAACTGCGGCATTACTTGGGAAATTCTATCTTGCAATGCCGAATCCAATGATTTATTTCTGGCAAGTTTGTTTGCGATGTTCGCGATCTCACTTTTTGTAGCTACTGAAAGAAGCCCTACTCTAGACAGATGAGGCGCAGATTCCAGAATAGAAACCATAGCTTGAAGATTACTATTGTTTGTGCCCACAAACTTAGTAATAGCTACCATAACACTACGAATGCTTGTGTGTTTTACACCAGAAACTGTTGGTATTAGACCCATCTTAACCATTTGGGGTAATAAAGGAGCAACATCATTAAACACTCTCACATTGCCTTTGCTAATAGCGGAAACAACATGTCCGACTATATTTTGCGCATTGTTCATGACATCATTTGAGACAAAACCTTCTTTATTGAACTGAGGTAACATCCTAAGAATCTCTACTTTCGCCTGAAGACTACCGGTTTTAACAGTACTATCAACTAATCTAGCAACATAACTTTCTATCTGCTTCTGATTAAGAAATCCTTCCGCGGCAAACTGCCTAAGAACAGGCATTACTTCTTTAACAACATTAATTGAAGCCATAGCCCTGCTATCGCTTCTGCTGGTTTCAATAACTCTAGTATGCGTTTTCACAAATTCGGTAATCGCGAGTTTAACCCTATACATTGTTACATTCTTTAACCCCATATTAGCTATTTGGGGCAACGCGGAAGCGGCAATCCGGAACACTGTAACGTTTCCTTTCCTGATAGCGGAAATAACCGAATTGGCAATAGCTGCTGAATTCTTCATAACATCTGAAGAAGAATTAGAAGTATCGATAAAGCCTTCTTTTACAAGCTGAGGCAAAACTTTAAAAACTTCCGCTTTTGCCTGGATATTGTCATTTCTGGTAGCACTTGCTACTAATGTCCGAACCATTGTGTTGGCCTCTTGCTTCCTGATTACATTTTTAGAGACAATCTGCTTCAATAAGGGTGCCACTTTAAGAAGAACATTTGTCCGCAACTCGTTCGCCACTTTCGAACTCGCGATAAGATCAATTTCTTTGCCAGTCCTTTGATCAATTTCATGTCCAATCACCCAATTTGCATTGGTTTTCATTACCCTGATTAAATCTCTAACCATCCTTTTACCAGTTCCACGCCTGAGCCATTTCGTGTTCCTAGAATTTACATCTGAAGCTACAACAACAAGACCCAAAAATGTTTTCTGCGTAGTATTAATAACCTTGGTATTCTTTGTGGTCGCTCCCAATCTCGCAACAGCCAGAGCACCCTTCGTGAGCACTCCGGATTTACCCATCTCAACGGCAACAGTACCAAGAAACGTTTGGACATTTATATTCAACCCCGAGAAACTGAGAGATGCTACGGCTTTCATCACGATATTTGAAGCATCATCTAACTTTAAAATATCAGATACCGACATATTCCTTAATGAATTTGCCCGCAACGGATTGATATCAGTAGCCGCGGTTCGAAGACTATCTTTAATTTGGTTTTGATTCGCGACAGATAAATTAGACAAATCTGTTTCCAACATACCAATTATATTGTTAATTGTCCCCCGGTTTGGACGAACTGCCTGTTGATTCGACACCATACTATTCTCAAGATATTCTCCGACACCGCCTTCGCCAGCACTTGAGAAAAATTCTGCCACAGTTTCCATGACCATTGAAGACGTGTTCTTCCCAAACACATTATCAATACCCATCTTATCCAATAACGGTATACCAATACCGGAAATAGTGTTTTCTACAACGCCTTCATCAAGCCATGCAGCAAAAAGTCCTCTTCCTGTATAAATGGGTCCCGACTTAAAAGGTGAGGCCAAATATCCAAACGTCTTTCCCACTATCCGAAAAATCTTGATACCGGAATTGGCAGGAAGTATTAATAAATCTGATACAGGACCCAGGAAATTGAACGCCATACCAAGTTTCGCTCCTTGAGTATACGAGTCCTCCAACGCACCTTCACCAAACTGCCAACTTGTAGCCATTGCAAACCATATAAACGCATCTAGCGGCGCAGCCATGGCTAATCTATTTGATATCTCCGTATCTGACATAGTTCTAGCATCAATCTGGAATGCTTTTATATTGGCCCTTAAGCTCTTTATCCCAGTGATAACTGGACGGAGAATCCATGCTCCAGCCATCCAAAAAACTCCGCCCATCATGCCTATTCGAGCCATAGTGACCGGCATACTCATCCAACCGGCTAATGAGAAAAGACGAAGCCCCATCTCGGCAAATACCAGTCGAGCAAGCTTGGCTGTCGAATGTCCCTTTCCAATCAAACTAGCTATATTTATCTTTCCACCAGTCGCCACCCCCGGAACCACTTTATTAGCCCAATTGGCAATGCTCTTAGCAATTCCTCTATATCCTCTTGCTCGAATTCCGGGAATAACACCATCAGCTCTATACACTACATTTTTCTTAATGACCATGCGGCCCCAGGTGTTTTTAACCAACTCACTTCGTTTTCCGGCTATACCCCCCATCATAACAGTATTTAATATCATGTTTCCCACGATGATCCCAGCAAACGCTATACAGTCTCCCCAAAAACCGTTACTAAATGTATCATTTTTATTGATAAAGAATGTCGAATGCACATCAATCACACCCGCGGTCGCGCCCATGATAACTTCCCGACCAAATCTACGCGCAATTCCCGTACCATAGAATAATACTTTCTCCAACCAATCGGCCTGTTTTGAAGCAACATTCTTCCCCATATTTATGTAAGAATTACTAACGTAATCCATGTCAAACATTTTAGCTACAGGTTCCATGAAGTGATAAAGAACCGGAAACTCGTCTTTATATTCAGCCAAGAAACCGCTTCCTCCGATAAGAAGACCCGTTGCTAATAAAGTGACTCCGATTGCAGCACCAACAGGACTAAGCAAGATTAACCCTCCCGCAACTGTGGTAATTGCACCGAAAATCTGGCGTATCACTGGGTCTTCAAAACCATATTCCCCACCAAGGGCACCAACGACAGTCGCTAACCCTCCAAGCGCGAAAACCGCCAAAAGCGGTATGAACGCCGGGGCAAACAACATCCCTACAAGAGCCAGCGCTGCCACAGCAGTACCGGCATAAACCTGCGCATCCACCTGCGCAAGTTTATTGATAATCCCATTTAAAAAACTGTTGCCTAATAAACTCCCAATGGTCACTACAGAGGTTGCTAAGGCAGCAATGCCTATAACCGCAGCAGCCATACCACCAGTAAGCACAGCAAGAATTCCCACAGTTACCGCTATCACAGAAATCATACCGAGTTTGCCACCAATTCCTTTATACATACTAGAAACTGAATTTTTAACAGATGTAAGCACTTCTTCAACAGTACCAGGGTGAGAAGCGGACAACGCCATCAACCCGCCAATAGCCATAAGGGGGAGACCAAGAATCGCGCCAGGACCCGTCGCAGATAAAAGTAATCCTGCCACCGCGATTAGACTACCAGCTACTAATCTCGCAAGCGGAGTCTCCAACCCCTTCGTAATCGATTGAATAAAACCCGGTGTCTGATTGTTCTGCGCCTCGTTCTGTCTTGCTATCGATTCAGAAGACCAACCATTAATACTTTTTGTGCCTTTTTTCTCGGATTCAGATACCATGTTCTCAAAACTACTCCAGCTCATCTTCCCTTCTTGCATAAGAGCTAATATATCCTTTGAAACAATTTGGCCATTGTAATAATCCACTATGATTTCTTGAGTTATGGGTTCTGGGGGACCGACAAAACTTTCGTCTTGATCTTCTGAATAGGTAATAGACATTTTTACTTTAGCAGAAACAACATGTCCATCAGCTTGAAGCCGATTGGCTTGCTCCTCCGTAAGAAACTGTTCTTTACCGTTCATATCCTTTTCGTGCATCGACCAATGTTCGTTCACCTTTGTTCCAACAACGCCACAACGAATAATATAATTGCTAAAGTACCTTGAAACCTTACCTTTTATGTCCTTAGACATTATATCGTCCGCGTTTTCATGAACTGTATCCCCTGTGATCACTACCTCGAAGCCTTCAGCTAATACGGCCTTAGCTAACTTGTTAAGGTGCTCAAGCTTCGCCCTAACCCCTAAGGACATATCACCGTCCTTGATTCCCCTTATGTTGTCATCACTAAGTGTTCCATCATTATTTAAATCAATCGGCAATATAAATTTACCATTTGTATATACTAGCATCCTCTGCTCTATGCCGAATCCCACCTTAAAAGTTTTAGGTAGCAATACCGACCCTGAAACGTATTGTGAAATATATTCCGCTATGCCGAGAGCTATTTCGGTGGTAAGTTTACCTGAAAGAATGGCTGACGCTTTCCCTTCTTCTTCGCTATATACCATGGAAACGCCATTTATGTTCGCGCTAATACCAACCTTATGATATTCTGTACTTACCCCGATCTTATCAGATGCTTTTTTGGCACGACCTTCGAAATTCTCGATTGACAGACCAAACGCAAAATCAAGCATAGGATTGATATTTACCAAATAACGTTTAGCACTTATAGAAGAATATGAAAGGGCTACCCACAAGCCTCCCAATAGACCGGTAACATTTGTTATGCCCTTCAAGGCTTTATCCCTACCAAAAGACGAAACCTTAAGCCTGTAATTAATGTCCTCTAATAACACTTCAAGAACATTATCCAGCTTAGACATCGTCAGGCCTCCACCTGTCAGATTGACTATTTCCCTGTCGGAATAACTCAATTCTTCTGTTCTCTTGGCCCCTCCAAGGCTTCCGTTGACATAATCAACAAAGTTCATCGTTTTCTGTGCGCCATCGTCAGAAACCCATGAAATTGCCATTGGTGAAGATTCGCTTGTTGTTGCTGTACGCGCGAGCTGGACAGTCTTATCTGAGAGCACTTGACTCTTACCATCAGCCGTTCCGGTAAGTTTATCAGAGAACTCAATCATCTGTTTTTCCCCGTCGATCTCAATTATACCGCTACTATAAACAAATGAATCCATATCTTTCAAAATAGTGTCCATTTCATAGTCAATTAATGTATCACCGAATTTTTTCTCGGCGATGATTTCCCCTTGTTGATCCCTCTGATACTTAGTTATGATCCCGTTCTCAATGTCAGTAACATCATACGCCAAGCCTTTATTGAACATTGACCAGTCTTTAAATGCCATGTTCTGAGTATTCCCATCGGCACCTCCATAAACTCCAAGCGCTTTTAAACTCTTTTCTCCTATAGCTTCGGCATAGTCATAAGTTACATCGTTTGTAAATTTATCTACATCAAAGTTGTAGAAATCATTAAATCTATATTGGGCATAATCACTAACATTTGCCCTACCTTCAACGGAAGATTCAGTAAGAACATCCATCCAACTTGATCCGGCGGCACCATATTCAAAATAATCGCTGTTCTGATTCATGATTTCTTCAAAGAAATCCATTTCTATAGAGGCAACTTCAAAAACATCATCCCGAAGAGCATCAAAAGAACCACCGTTTTCCATGCCTCTGGCAACTAAACCATCTTCCCTGTCCATAACCTTTCCATCTTGATAATCATACAATATCGAGGACAAACTTTCTTCTTTTTCAGCGTTTCTGGTATGAACTTGTTGTTTGAAAGTATCCGTCTCCGAGGAAAGCATGCTCAAAATATCGAAATTATAATAATCGTAGTGCTCAACTCCTTTGTAGAAATTATCTTCATTAATTTTAAGGTTTTCTATATCGTAAAGTACATCTCTAACAGAGCGCAAGAAAGTAGTGGTAGCACCCTCAACCCCTATCACAAGATAGGTGCTATCATCGAGAATGTCGTCAGCAGCCTCTCCTGCGTTGCTAACGTTATATGTTTGTACAATTGTTCCTTTTTTATCAAGAGTAACTGTCAACTCATCAAACGTTAGTGGAGCAAAAATAGTATAATTCTGATTATCAAGCAAATAAGGTACAGTTTCTTCATTGGTTCTATCCATAAGCAGACTTGATTTATCTTCTATTTCCTGGCATTTTTTAGCAAACGATCCTGTTTGTTCCTCATATCTATCCTCACCAACAACATAGTATTTATAGCTCTCTCCCTCATAATCATCAACTTCAGTAGAATCCGTAACATTTTCTTTGTATTGGTAATCTCCGAAATTTTCTCCCGTTATTGAGCAAACCAATTCCTCAATTGTTCTTTCATAGCTTGTCTCATCTCTTTCCAATGCATCTCCGGCAATCTCCTCGAGTATACGTCGACCAACTTCCGCATACATAAGATCTTTATCATGCGCATACGGCAAAAAGCTTAATGTTTCTTTTACCCCATAGGGCAACATATCCTCATTGATATCCGTACTTGCCATTATCGCATCATAGTTGTTATATCCACCACACCACCAATCAGGAGAAAGATCATAATCCCAAGTACCCGCTGTAAGCATTTGTAATATTTTCATAACAGCATTTGAGTACTCATAATTCAATTCATCAAGCCTACTCTGCACAGTAGCGTCCGTGAAAAGAATGCCCACATCCGGACTCATTCTATAATTATTAAGCCATATCCATTTTTTGTGGAACTCATTACCAACCTGCACCAATGCTTTAGTTGCCGCGTCAACAACCGACTTTCCCAATTCCTGAGCTATCGTTGTAGACAAGAGTTTGGTCTGACTATTTTCAATGATCGCATCGGCAAAATCCATCCGCTCAGAAAGATCAGTCTCATCATCAGCATATGTCTTGCTTGAAGGCACCCAGGAGTATTCATCAAACAATGTCTTCCTCTTCTGAGAAATACCGGAAACTTGTTTAATAAGGTCTTCAACTTTTGCTTGGTATTCTTTCACAGCTTCATCAGCTTTGTTTTGATAGACCTGATATGCCTGACTTTCCTTTACCGCAAAATTAGAAAATTTCATATAAATACCGGAAGGAGCGTCCTTATGACTCAACTCTATAGTTGCCAATTCCGTGCTAATATCGGAAACTTCACCAGTAACTTCCCAACCAAAAATAGCAGACTCATATTTGAGAGATGCTTCTCTAAATAACTTGTCAAACTCATTTAACAATTTTGTAAGTTCAATACCATTGACCATCTGTCGTCTTTCTTCTTCACTCAGATAAGGTGTAGTCAACGTTATTAAACCATGATATTTTTCTTCATCCTCATCTACGATCCCATCTCCGGAGAAATCAAATAATATTTCATCAGTCATATCAACGTTACCAAGCAAAAACTCAACCAGATACTGCCTCGTCGCGTCTCGGTAGTCCTCAATGTCCCTGATAAGAGCCCTGTATTCACCTTGCGAAATCTGGTTGTTTACCCTGTCAAGAGTAGCTTGATTCAATTTGTCAGCAACATCTTTTTCTAGAATTTCATACATTTCTCCAAGTTTTTTACCACCGGCACCTATTTCCGCGGCATAATCCCTAAAAAAGCTTTCTTCTTCAACATCCAAAGTGGTTCTATCCATCTCATCAGCATAAATATAATTTTGTTCTTTGTACTCATCATCGTAAAATTTACCTTGCTGAACTAACGCTACCGGCACCAGAACGTCTTCATCCCATTCAACTTTACCTGTCAACGCTATCTGGCCATCATACGGACCAATATTTTTTCTAACAATGGAATGTGTGACATACGCATCCGGGTTGCTACCCGTATAGTTAGCATTAGTCTCATTTTTGATAATCACATCACCCCAAGATATTATATCTCCTTCAACCACCTGAACATTACTTACCGCGAACGAATTAAGACCATTACGCGCTTCATAACGTATTTCTGTTGGAATTATATTCCATTCTCCATCCGCATCCAGGTCATATACTTCTGTCTGATATAACTTATATTGCGTTATATCATCGTCAAGCGTATCTGCATCCAACTCTTCATAGCCATATATGTCTATATACCACGCTCTTACAACTTGCTTCTGCGAACTTGTATAGTCTAATATTTCCTGCTTCGCAGGACGGTAATATTCCTGATCAAAATTCGCGAATTCAACATTAAGCACGGCCACCTGTTCAGAATAATCTTTCTGAGCCTGCTCCCTTATTAAAGAGTCACGCAATATAACTGCCTGACGCAAAACCTCACTGCCAGAAGAACTATTTAATTCCGAAATAATATCCTGGCGCCAATCCTCAAGTGTCATCTCCACATCCTGCGTTCCATCAATATTTTCATAAGGGATATTGTAATCGTTATGATACTGAACAATCCTCTTCCCTTGAGCGGATATTGTTCCATTTCCATCGATATCCGCGTCATTAGAATTAATCACACCATCACCATTTATATCAACTTTTGGAATCACGGTACCAGAAACTTCGTCATATTTGGAGCTCAAATGTGTTGTTGTTGGGCTATACTGAACAATATCTCCTTTCACTTCCTCAAGAAGATCATCTATATTAAAACTACTTTTCACCCCTTGATACTGTACAACAAACGCTTTCGCTGTCTGCTGATATTGGAACATAGCCATTGATATCAATTGTGCCATATGATTTGAATAAGCTGTAAAAAAGTCGGCCGTTGCAGGTATATTATCATTCTTTTCTGTCACATCGCTTGTCCACTTTCTGCTCACATTTTCAACATCTACCGCTTTTAATGCCGCATCCATTTCTAATATCTCTATCGCATACTCGTCCATATATCCCAGGATAGGCGCTTCATAATTTTCAACGCTTCCCATCGACTGGCCGGTTGCGGGATCGTAACCCGGATCATCTATGACCGTTTTAAGCATAGCAACCAGTCCGTTACTAATAGATTCGGCCTTCGCCAAAGCAACCAACGTGAACGGATCCGCGTCATCGCCCAAATCAAGAATCCCTTTATCCCAAAGGTTTGATATGTAGTCAAAATAATCATTACCGGTAGAATATTCCCCGACAACAAGCTCACCAACATCATTAAACTCACCGGAGCCGGATATTACTTTGTACCCTGACGGAGCATTAGGATCCTTCGCAATCGTTATATCTCCGAAATCGTCAGGTAACTTATATTCGATTTCATCACTAAACAGAAACAAAAGTTCTAATTCTTTATGAAATGTATCTATCGCTAAGTTTGTTAAGGTCACATCAATATTAAGCACAAGATCGTCTACGGCCTTATCATAGTAATCCAAGTGACCCGGCTGATAGAACTCCCCCTTATCTTTCGATTCAAGCCATTTTGCAATAACCGTATCTCTTGTATCCTCGAACTCAGTCCCTATCTGTATGCCGATTTGATCCTCGGATACGATTTGATCAGCTTCCATCGCTATCCATGGATCCAGGGCATCCGTCCATACATCAACCGGGGAACCATCTTTTGTAACAGTAAGATAATATTTATCGCCCTCCATCTCTATGCTCGCGGAATACCCTGAAGTCATCACTTGACTTGATATTGCCGGATTCTGGTTACTAATACTTGTCCATGCTGTTGAATCAAGCTTCACTTCACCTGCTGTAACTATTTCATTTAGATCTTTATCATAAGCGTATAACGTATAGCTTCCGCCTTTTTGAGTCGGATCAGATCCCACTAGACTTTGTTTTCTTACCCCGGAGTTTTCAGCAGTATTACTCATACTCTGCGCGGCCTGCTGCTTACGCTGTATCATAACGTATTTATAGTCGCTTCTTGCTTTCTCAATGTATTCAACTTCATCAACAACTTTACCACCTACTGTCGTCGAACTATCCTCTGTTATTAATTCCAATAGACTGCTGCTTGTTGATGTCGGCTCATCATCCATAATAGTGTCAAAGACTTCATCTTTTTTCTTGTTGTACTCTGTAATAGCTCTGGCTATCTTATAAATAGCACTATCGTTTAAAATGCCTCCAGTAATAGTTCCCAAAGTCTGGTTGTTCTTGTCAAGTTCGTCATAAACATGTTCATACCCGGCTACCGATCCCAAAACACCTTCCATATACCCCTTTACAGTTGAATCAGTTTCATAGGTGTCATTGTGTAATTCCTCGAAACCATCGGTAAACAATATATTTTTTCTGTCTCCTTCTCCAGCTTCGTCATATTGATCATTATTATTCGAATCTACATACCATTCACCATCGTCCCATTCGCCGTTATTATTCCTATCCGTATATTGTTCGCCATTGTCTCCTCCCAACCATTTTAAAAATTCTTCCGTAAACGAAGCTGATGTCTGTATCGATACCCCATCTTCGTTAATGAAAACAATATCACCTGATTGACTGACTTCAATACGCTTAAGATTTTTAACTTTCACAGTCTGTTCGGTCCATTCCGGATCACCATTACTGTCCCAAACAAAGTTTCCTTCCTCGTCACGCTCCTGAATTTGAAACGTTATCTCTTCAGCTTCACTAAAAATGCGTCCAAGATAATCCATAAAATCGATAATATCTTCTGTCAGATTGTTCGCCGCGCTATCGTTTCCTATATACCAAACAATAAGTTCGATCCAGTCTTTAAATTCATTTCTACTTGTACTTGCATTGTAGTCAGTAGACAAAACGTTTCCATCTGAACCGTATTGAACACCAATATCTATCGTTGTTCTCTTCGACCACCAATCGAACATCGGTTTTAAAACTTGTATTCCGTCCCCCGGATTCAAAAGATTAGAATTCCCATACTGGTTAGTATCATATATATCCACGGCTGTATTCGCACCCGCCAGAGTTCCAGAGCTAGCCGGAGCCATCCAATTCAAAGCATTGGGGTTTAGATAAATGCCTCCATCCGGCTCGTAACCAGGGGCCCATCCTTCATTAGTAAATTCCCAGTCATATGTCAGTTCGGTAACACCTTTTTCTGTCACTCTGTAATAGTTATCCAGTTCGAAAACGACCTGGCTTATAGCTGCATCTATCTCATCATCCCGTTCATCTTTCGCGGTTTCAAGCTTTGTCTGGTATTCGTTTAACCTGTCCTGTATTTCCTTCATTCTCTGTTCCAGAGGAACTTCCTCACGCGTTACAGTCTCACTATTACCATCTTCGTCAATAACTGTTTTTGTACCACCCTCAAGTTCAAAAAGACGCTGATCCCTCAGTTCTGCCCACATCGACTCTCTATCAGAAACAATATTACCATTCGAATCCAAGCTAACTGAATCTGAAGCTCTATCATTAAACTCGACAAGAGTAACCTTTTTATCGCCTGAATCAAATCTGTATTTAAGGGTCATCCCAACATAACTTTTACTGGCACTTCCTTCAGTCCCTCTGTAAATATAAACCATATAATCTGTACATCCCGCGGGAGTGTTAACTGTCTGGGTTAATTTTTCACATTTAAACTCATAGTTTCCGAAATCATCCGGTATAAGCGCCTGACCATATTCTTCGTTATATCCAGACGTATCGGTTGATCTTTCGTCATAATCATCCTCATCTGTTGAATATTGCTTTTTCCATACATTCTTAATCGCTCCGGTTTCTTCATCAATATCAAGCGAGAACGAAGGATTATCTCCATCACTTACGACCCACGCCTCAGTTTCAGAATCTTTTTCCCACACGGTTCCCGGATCCGAATCAGGATCGGATTTTTCCAACCACACCGCGGGCACCAGTGGAGTCCCCTCATTGTCAGTCTTTCTGGCCCAATAAGATGTTCTCCATGCTTTCCATGAAACAACGTCATCGCCGATATATTCCTTAACAATTGTTCTTTCTTCAGTCAAATGTTTGATCTCGTCATCTGTCAATCGGTCTCCGGAATCAACCAGATCATCGTTAAATGCTTTAATGTTTTCAGGAACAACTTTTTCACTATAAGTCTCTATCATGTATATCGCCTGGCCATCTGAGGTTAGATACTCGGAAAAGTCCGCCAAAGTCTTAACCTCGCCTGAACTCGCGTCATAATAAGCTACTTTATTCCCGTCCATATCATAATAATCATACAAATGATCCACCTTTACGCGATGCATCTCTATCTTGCCAGAAGCGTCTCTGACAATCTCGCCTGATTCGCCATACATACTATTCCCATACTCTTCAAATCTAACTTTTATACCATCTTCATTCAATGTCGTAACACTTCCATTAGGACTAGTAACGTATGTTTCTTTTATTTTGTCATCCACTGTCCTATCAATTATTTTCCCTCCTGAGAACCCATTTAAACGCTCCCACGCCTTTGCGGCTCTTGCTGCTGCTACTGCTTTTTCTGCTACTACTACCGCGGCTGCTGCTAATCTTGCTGCTACTGCTCCTGCGGCTGCGGCTACTGCTGCTGCTGCTTCTGCTGCTTCTGCTGCTTCTGCTGCTGCTTCTGCTGATATGTCTCCTGTTATTCCCGCTGTTGCTGCTTCTTCTGCTACTGTTGCTGCTGCTTCTGCTACTGTTGCTGCTTCTTCTGCTGCTGCTACTGCTTCTGCAACTTCTGCTGCTGCTGCTACAACGGCGGTTACTGCTGTTGTTGCTGCTGCTGTCGCTGCTGTTGTTGCTGCTGTTGCTGCTGTTGCTGCTATTGCCGTTGCTAATGCTACTGCTTCTTCTGCTGCCTCTGCGACGGTAGCTGCTGCTTCTGCAACGGTAGCTGCTGCTTCTTCTGCGGTAGCAGCATAAGCGGCTGCTTCTCTTGCCGCTACCGCTGCTGCTTCTACTGCTGCTTCTTCTTCTACTGCTTCTGCGGCTGCTGCTTCTTCTGCTGCTGCTTCTGCGGCTGCTGCTTCTTCTTCTTCTTCTGCTGCTGCGGCTGCTACTTCTGCTGCTGCTGCGGCTGCTACTTCTGCTGCTGCTGCGGCTAATACTGCGGCTGCTGCTGCAACTGCTGGACCACAAACAATAAGATTACCATCTAAATCAAAGCTAACTGAATTATCGTTATGTCCTAAAGGAATGACTTCTCCCTCTCTACTATCGTTTTTATATCTGTATTTCTCTGACACAAGTAGCTGAGCTGGCACACTTGATGTTTCCTTTGTAAAAATGTAAAGTTCAAAATCCCTAAAATCCTCTATCGAATCATGTTCCATAAGCATACATACAAAATCATATTCTTCGTAATCCTCATAGTATTCTTCATATTCTTCATCATATTCCTGATTTTGAGAGGGCGTAATGTCCACTACCTCTCCATATACATCAAAATGAATATCCACTAACGGTATATGCCTCTCAGTATCCACAATCCTTCCTTCTAGTTTCAGCCACGATGATTCGGTAAAATCTTTCCACGCGCTTCCAGGTAATGGACTATCATCCAATATATCAGATGTATAGGGTGTATCATCAGCCTTTTCAACCCATTCCCTATCACCATTCGTATCGGGTATTTCGGCCTGAACCCAATAAGATGTCCTCCATGTTTCCCATGAAACGACTTTTCCTAGCCGATATTCCTTTATGATTTCCCTCGTTTTTGACAAATGCTTAATATCATTATCTGTCAACGGATCCTTACCAACACTAACCAACTCCTCATTAAGTGCTTTAATATCTTCAGAAAAAACCGTCTCAGTATAGGTCTCTTCCATATGCAGTGCCGAACCATCCAATGCCATATAATCTTCATACTCTACATCCACCAACGTTTTAACTTCACCTGAAACCGTATCGTAATAAGAAACTTTATTTCCATCCGCATCATAATAATCATAAGCATGAATGGCTTTTACCCTATACATCTCAATCTCTCCGGAAGAATCCCTCGTAATGTTCCCTGCATCATCATAAATGCTGTCTCTGTATTCTTCCACTCTAACTCTTACCCCATCTTCGTTGAATGTCTCAACACTGTCTGGACCAAAGTCTAATACTTCCTTTAGTTTTACATCCAAAGGAAGAAGCCGATCGACAAGACCATACCCAACTTTATAATCACCATTGTTATCGTAACCATCAATGTCGTAACCATCAATGTCGTAACCATCAGGATCGTAACCATCAATGTCGTAACCATTAGGATCGTAACCATCGATGTCGTAACCATCAGGATCGTAACCATCAATGTCGTAACCATTGGAATCGTAACCATCAGGATCGTAACCATTAGGATCGTAACCATCAATGTCGTAACCGTTAGTATTGTAACCACTAGTGTCGTAACCATTGTTATCGTAACCACTAATGTCGTAACCATTGTTATCGTAACCATCAATGTCGTAACCACCGATACCGTAACCATTGATATCATAACCATTGACGTCATAACCATTGATATCATAACCATTAGCGTCATAACCATTGGCGTCATAATCAGATGTTCCATCCGAGCTACCAATGTCTTTCAATTTATAACTGTATTTATTTACGACACCATACTTATCAATAACTTTGAGTTTGACACCCTCTTCATTCATAAAAACAGTAGTACCTTCGCTATTAGCCGTATTCGATTGACTCAAACCATCTTCAGTAATAATGCTCGTTTCGACTGATTCGATACCATGTCTGTAGCTATCAGGACTAGTTGTAGCAACAGATATCAAGTCCTGATTCTCGTCATAATAATAGCTGTAATAATGTGTAACGCCTGTTTCATCTATCTCTCTGACAAGTTTTTCTTTACCCGGTTCTCCACTGTACTCGTATGTAGCTTTTCTGATCGGACTCGCGGCATACTCCTCAGTTCCATACTCGAGATATCTTGTAACTTCTTTTGCAACAAGCCTTCCATCATCACCATACTGGCATGCAGTTACAGAATCTATCTCTTCTATACCTGTCATGGAATTTTTTCTGTATTTACGCTCTATATCGATATCCTCTTTGTCTCCAACACTCTCATAAGAAACGACAGAATCAATAACATCATAACCACCTACTGATTCCTTGCTAGTGGTAACTGATTGCAACGCACCCATCGAGTCATAATTGTAAACACCGGTTCTTTCAACATCAGTATAATTAGCCTGACCATCCGCCGCGTAAGATATTGATTTTTCCGTACGTTCATGAGTGTCAACACCTCCGTATATGATCAAAGTATGTTGTTGGAAAAACCCGGACAAATCGCGTTCTATACTCCCATCCAAAGATATATCATACATGTTTGTATAGTTGATTTGATCAATAAAATCCAGATCTCCCCGATCCTTATCGCCGGCAATATCATCCTCATCAGCATCAAGATACCCACCAAACCCGTCAACATTATGATAGGCGTCCGCATAATAACTATTATCGTTGTAATAGTAATAGCTACTTTCCGACAACAACCTCCAATCAATCACTTCATCAATTGAATCAAATTTCTTATCTTCCACTTTCACATATTGGATCTTTTCATAACCTTTCTCACCTTGATACTCCATGGTACGCTTTAGTGTTTTCGGATCAAATACGGTTTCTTCGGAACCGCTAACAGCAATTGATGGGTATGTGTAATCGTACTCATACGCCAGCATTTCATCTATCGCATGGTCACT
The DNA here is from genome assembly GCA_964482475.1 of uncultured Planctomycetia bacterium. Taxonomy (GTDB): domain Bacteria; phylum Omnitrophota; class Gorgyraeia; order Tantalellales; family Tantalellaceae; genus JAHJBY01. The sequence continues at coordinate 47,998 of CAYZXR010000001.1, forward strand.
ATCATATGTATACTCTATTCTTCCCGAAAGTATCAGCTCCGTCCCATCAGAAAAATAATTCGAGGAAAGTGTTTGGCCCACACTATCAAGTTCATGTTTAATCTGGTTTTGGTCTATAGCATAGTTTTCTACATTGTCTATTCTTTCATTCCCGCTAGCACCTTCATACTCGATTTTGCTTTCTTTTGTAAAGTCGTCACGGTATCTTTCCATTAATAACATTTGTTTTGTGTCCACGTCATATATGAAATCATCCCAACTTTTTATTTCACCATTTGTCTGGTAGTAATTAATACTGTAATTGGCTTTTTCCTCGTCTTTCATACCGGTATATTGCGTACGGCTTATCAATGCTCCATCCTTCAGAGTCTCGGTATATCTCAAGGCTCCATGCATTTTGAGATATTCCTCGGTTACAACTAACGCGTCAATATCCAACAGAATATCCGACTCTGTCATTCCCGATATTATTCCTGAACAATTCAAAGCCTTAGACTGAAGATCGTTACTCATTGCCAGAAGATCTTCAGCAACCGCGCTTGTTCCCAAATTCCGCAAAACAACAATCTCGTCTATAGCATTTTGTATATTAGTTTTCGCCTCCTGCACAATGCTCGCCCTCTTCACGCCTGCCTCAGCAATATCTGCCATGACCAGTTCCTGTATCCTACCAAACTCATCTTTTATTGCATCATAATATTTTCTCACCTCAATTGTTCTTCCCATCTCTTCGGAAATCCCTGTTATCCTTAAAAGAACATCTGCCGCGTAATCACTTTCACTTCCTGGAAGAGTTATTTGAACAGCTGTCACTGTGTCTTCGATATACTCCATTGTTTTCATATAAGCATACAACTCTTCTGCCTCGGTTTTGCGCGCTCCTTCTATCGCGGCATTACTCGTAAGCACATCATTCATTTGAACCACAAGATTATAATATCCAAAAATCTTACTTATCTTACTCGCTTCCCCATACTGAGTCCCGTCTTCTTCATATGACGACATAGAAGCAATAGCACTTGTCATACCGATAAGGCTGTCTTGTATCGCACTATCATAACTGATCTCCGCGACATAACCAATACTATCCTTGTACAGCACGGCCTCCTCATACATTTCCTCAAACCCGTCTTTTGTCTCTTCCGCAGTTTCTTTAACACTCTTAGAATTCCATTTATCCGCACTATCGCTCATGTAAAGTACTGATTTTTCCATATATTCTGAAATTTTAGCTAAGTTTTCAAACTGATCATTAACTTTGACTTTATCCAAAATTTCTCTAGCGTCAGAAACTGAAGTAATTATGCCACTACCGCTAATTGCGCTACTAGCACGTGATGAGGTTTGTCTAATCGAGGCAATCTCCAATCCCTTAATCTTACATTCCGCATCAAGCGACTCATACTCGTTTCTTAGCTCAGCTCCTGATGCCGGCCAAACCAATAGTCGGCTATTCGCTTCAGACAAATCTGAAAACGCCTGTTTTTCAGTATCAGTGATCTCTACCAAAAGTTTATTATCAGTATCTATTGCTACCTGCAAGTCATCTATCGATTTTTCGAGAAACTCAACTTCAGCCTCTTTAAGGTAAACTTCTCCCCTCGCTCTCTGGGCAACGGCATCAGCGGTCCTATAGGACCCATCCCCAGCATCTCTCAATCCCTGTGCATATTCTTTAAGCATATCACGGCGCGATTCCAAGTCAGACAGCTCCGTCTCTAACACTGTCAACTGTCTCTGTTTTTCACTCTTTTCAGTTGCAAACGCGTCTTTTTCAGCTACAAGTTTTTCTTTTTCAATAACAATGTTCTCATATTCATCTTGAAGCTTATTCTTCTGGTCTATCAAAAGATCTTCATAATCATCAGCCAATATTTTCGCGATATCTCTTTCCTCTTTGAGCTTGTCCAATTCCAAACTAACCGCATTATAGAGATTCTGCAAAGTTAATGCTTCTTGATAATCCTGAATAAACCCGGCATTACTGGTAAGTGAATTAGCTGTAAGTGTCATTTGAGCTGTCTTAAGCATCACATTCATCAAGCTTTGACTAGCAGCCTTGGCTTTTTCTCTCTCTTCATCAGTCGCACCTGACTCCATTTTACTTATTTCATCTAGAAAACCAGTTAAGATCTGCTGACCAGCCTCTGCCTGCAAATTTGTCTGTTTTTTAAGATCAGCCGCGGAACTTTCACCTCTAAGTAAAGCTTTTTCAAGTTCATCCCTGCTACTAGCGCTAACAAGAGATTTGGTTATCTCTTCCGACAATCTAGCTGCCGCTGAACGCTGTGAAACGCCTTCATTCCTTTCTGTGATCCCGAGTACTTCCTCAGCAAGCCTGTCCCTATATTCGTTAATAGAATTAGTGTTGTTCTGAACATATTCCGCTAACTGCTGAAAAGAATTTGCTACCCTCAACGAATCCTGAACATCATCATAAAGTGATGCCTCTGCTTTCATTTGCAGATCCAAAGCTTCATCCTTAATATCTCTTGCCTCCTTGGAAAGCCCCTCAGATAGAAACATCCTGCTAATTCCCACGTTTTGTGAATTTCCAAACGCGTCTCTGCTATATACATCCACAAGCACATACCCTGCCGCAGGCGATGGAATACTCTCGGCTGACTGCCTTTTTAATTCCAGGCTACCATCCGGTAATGTCCTATACCCAGTCGGAGCATAAGTTTCTCCCGACCATTTAAAATAGGTCTGATCGCCTATCTTTTTTTCGAACTTATATTCAAGTTTCATGGTGTTTTCATCGGTCTCATCCCAAAGAACTGGTTCAGCTCCCAACTCCCTGGTTAATTTATCCAAAAATCCCGTCTTTTCCAGATCATCATCTTCTTTCGCAAAGTATGTCAAATAATCTTCCGAGGCTTCATACTCCGTTTGCGCCCATATCACTAATTCCCTGGTCTCAAAATAATACTTGTATTGTGCTTCTCTCTTTTTAACAGCTGCGTCATAAACAGCTTTTTTGGATATTGTATCCCAATGTTCCGATCCTAAACCGTCCCTTGCCGCATCGTAAGCCTCTAAAGCATCTCTTTCTTCTGATAACGCTCTTGAATACTCCAGGCTAGCTATATCTCTAATGGCCACAGCCTTATCCCACTTACTTTTCATTTCATCACGTCGGTCAGACGCTAATATTTTAAATCTCTCCGCAATTTTGATTTCTTCCACTTTTTGGTTAACTTCATGCTCCTTTTCCCTATATTCACGTTCTTTTTCGTAGTATCCCGTAACAAGAGGAGTGGAAGTGGAATCGTCGAACCACGTAGCGTTTATTTCTTTATAGAGCCTAAACGAATCGTCAAGTTCATCACTAGATTGCAAAACAGGAATCGGCATCTGCGCCATTCTGTAATCGATCTCTCTTCTCTCAATGTTCTGCTGTTTTATCTCCATAAAATCATAAATATCGTCATTGATTTTCTCTAGTGCTTCTTCCATGGCGATTACCGCAAAATCCGGTGCGATCATCGAGTATGGTTTGGTATACGCAACAGTGTCGTGCGCCGTATAGGCATCATTATAGGCATTTGCCTCAACAGCTGATTTCCATTCTTCGTCAGACTCAAATATTGATCTATCAACTGAAATGAATGTTCTTTCATAATAAGCAACAGCATCGTCTATCGCGTCAGTAACACTTTTATTGGTTGTAAAAGATTCCAGATCATGGTCAACACTGTAAGTGTCGTCCGTTGTTGCCCCTATTTCATCAGCATATTCCAAAGCCGTCTCAACAACATCCATATAAGCTCGTCTATATTCTTCCAGTGCCACATCAAGATTGTCTTTTGCAGCGTCTCGGGTAGATTGCAAATTTGCCAAAATAGATTCATCATCGATCGCATCAAGTTCTCTGTACCTTTCGTTGTATTCTTCACAAGCATCCAGATATTTTTTATTTAACCTTTCAACATCTTTTTCCATCTCTTCGGCTGTCTGTCGTTTATAGTAAAGTATGTCTTCCATTAGGTCTTGAGTTTTTTTCAAATCCTCAAAACTCACCAGATCAACATAATAGCGATTAATGACCTTCGTCCTTAAAATCTTCTGTTCCTCTACCCATTCGTTCCACTTGGTATAATCAGAATATACACTTTCAAAAGATTGCGTAGTACCGTTAAGAAAAACATCGTAATCTTCAAAATATTTAGTCCGCTTCGCCCTATCATAATCCGGCTCCATCGTGGCAACTAATTCCGCCATTGTCATATTCATTTCTTCTCTTGCATCTTCCATCTCAAGACGGGATTCTTCCATTTTATATCCAAGACTATCTACTGTATGCCATGGAATGTCGGTATCTCTCTTGAGTATTCCCAGCTCGCTGTCTGGTTCCATAAAAAGTCCATCGTAATTATTTCTATTAGCGGATAGCTCAAATCCAATAGTCTCGCATCCATACAGTATCAATACTACCGGTATGACGAACACCTTTCCTGTATAGCTTTCATATATTTCATCTAATTCTTCAATTTTATCGGCATAATATTCAACAACACTTATGCTTTCTCCTGTATCTTTCGCGTTTTTCCAGTTCGAAAACGCGATCTGTAAATCAACTTTCAACACGGCAATCTTTTCCTCGAGTCTAGCAAGAGCAACCAGTCCCTGCTTATAATTATCATAAGCATTGTCGTATTCCTCTTTTGCGTTATTGTATATAGCCTGTTTAACCTTGTATTCACCTTCAATGATTTTCTGCTCCGGAGTAAAGTCTACAACATTATCCATAGCGCTGTTGGCATCAGAAGTCAACTCATCCGAAATATCATCCATCAGCGCCCAAACACCATCCATATAACTTACCGTGTTAGTAACTTCTGTTTTAACCTGCTCAGCCTGGTCGGATATTTCAGACAGTGCACTTGAATATTCCTCGGCATATCTTATTGCCATTTCACTGTAATTTGCGCTTTCTCGCAAAGAATTTGCCTCATTTTTAGCCTTTGTATATTCTTTGCGTGATTTACTGGCAAGTTCATCTTGCGCCCACATAGCGATCTCAGCTTCACTCGCTATGTTATATGCTGTTTCCATAACAACTTTCGATGCAGATACAGATCCATCATCAATCGCTTCTGCCTGCAATCCTGCCATGTACTCATCATAAAAACTTTGAGCGATAAGTCTTTCAGAAATAATAAATTCCGTGGTTCCTGTTTCAGGCACACTGTATGTAAATGACACTGTAACTGTTTTGCCCGTAGAATTATCTGTCACTTCCAGTATGCCCCCGGAAACATCTAGATGATATCCGACAAGATTCCAATTAATCACTTCCAGGCCACCGGAAGAATCGACCATTATCTGCCCAATTTCAGTAACAGAAAGATTTTCATCTAAAGGATCTGAAAGAATATTATCGAGACTTTTCCGATCGTAATCCTCATAAACTTTATCGGAATCTGATGAGCCATAGGAAATGTACCTATTGTATAGAGATTGCGCATCGTCGTCATTTATCACGCCATCAGCATTCTGGTCACTTATAGCGTTTAAACGTCCTATCCTTGCTTCAGCAAACACCGCCGAAGCTTTCGCGTCACTCCATATCAGTTTAAGAATCTCGTATTTACCTAACTCCTCGTTATATGTCTCTTTTTTAGCGTTGTACTTGTTAACCGCTTTTTCATATTCTTCCTGCGCTACTGCCGCAGTATGCTTGAATTCCGACAAATTGTTTTCAGCCAATATTAACGCTTTCTTTTTCACGATAAGTACAGTATCTGTCTGAATGGCTTCGGAGTTTATCTCGGACATTCTGGATGTAATATCATCCACTTCCTGTTGCAGCCGCCTTCCTTCTTCTTCAGCATTATCACGCAAAGCTTTTATTTCATTCGCTATAAGATGTAAAAACTCAGCGCGTTCTTCCGTCTCTAGGGAAATATATCTGTCATTCAAATCATCGCCCGCCTGTCCGCTCCAATAAGAATAAAAATCAGGTGAAGGCAAATCGGAGTTACCATCATCGTACTGACCGTCATTATTCGAATCTACATAATCTTCGCCCACGTCCCACTGGCCGTTACTATTTGTATCGGTATATGACTCAGGATAATCTATCGAATATCCGTACGCGGTTAGAATGTCAATTTCGGATACTGATGATTTCGCATAAACACGTGCAGTTGTATAAGTAGCCTGAGTTTCTACCTTAAAATATGTTTCTCTCAGTTCCTCTTCCATGGCCATGACTCTGTTCAAAGCTTCTTGAAACGCATCTAAATTAGCTTCCATTTCCTGAGCTTGAAGTCTCTTAAGTTCCGCTTCTTTTTCAGCCTCTTCAACCGCAAGCCTAGACTCTAATTCTGTCGTCCTTGCTAACATCTCAGCTTCCAAAGATTGATCAACATTTTTCACCGCATCATCCAGAATGTCTCTTACTTTCTCAAAATTCGTTCTTGCCACATTCAGGATTGCGTCCTGAGTAGTAACATTGCTTCCTGCAGTCGCTTCATTTTGCCTTGCCGCACAAGCGTTTTCCTGAAGTTCAAGATCATATGGATTTGATACCATTAATGCCTGTGCCTGAAGCATTACAAGATATTTAGATTCGTATTCTTCACTTGCCGACAAATACCCTTCCCATGCCTCTGTAAATACCTCTCTCGTTACCTCAATATTCTGCTTATTCGTATAGTACTCATCTTTTTTAGTCTCGGCAAAGGCTTCCGCCTGTTCAACTGTCTCCGGCGAGAAAGATGTCATATCCATTGTTGCCTGAGCCTGAATAAGAGCATTTTCCGCGTACGCAAGGTTATCACTCAGCAATGTCTGCCTTGTTGTTTGATTCAGCAATGACTGGTACCCTGCTTGCGTATACAGTTTTATAATGTTCCCCGCTGTTTTCGCCTCCACTGACGCTGTATTCGCAAGAAACGCTCTTTCACTTGATCCTATCTGGAGTTCAGCCAATTCTTCTTCAAGGTACATAAAAGTATCATAGTACGCCCTTCTCGTTCCATAATCAGTCTCTGCTTTCATTTTGGTCAGCATATCCTGTTGCATATCAACCAAAACCTCTGCGCTTGTTTTTGCGTCTTCAACTGCTTTAGTGTTTTTGAGAACTGTTGCTGTCTCCATTAGAAATTCCGCAACATTTGCTCCGTCTGTCACCAAATACGAAACACCGTTCAACATATTAGGTACTTCATTCATGCTATCCCGCTGTTTGATAATATATTCCAGTTTTTCTTCAGTTTTTAGTATCTCTCTTTCCAGCTCATCATTTGTCGAATCATATAAGAACTCATTTCTTAAGCGATCCAGCTTTTCAACCGTGACCTTATATTCAGAATCCATCGGATTACTCACGATAATAGACTCATAAGCAATCAACGCGTTCTGTGCTTCCCTTGCCGCCGCGTATACCTCTCTGGCCACCTGTTCCGCAAGATCGGCATTTTCCAAAGTAAATACCTCATTAATCAGATCATAATTTATGTCTTCCTTTAAATCATTAACCTCAATTTCTTTATCCTCGATCTCTTTCTTCAAAAGTTCGTTATCCACATCATTCACCAGACGTTTCTCCAAGGCTTCCAACTCGGCCTTCGCGAGCGCGTAACCATTATCTCCAAGCAAATACCCGATTCTGTTAATATTCGCTTTAACGGTAGAGGCCGTTTCATATGCACTTCTTTCCAAATCAGCAAGATTCTTTATAGCTCCTAGTAAAAGACCGTCTTCATCTTCAGCATCCGCGAAACCACCTTCTCTACCAAGCAAGTCTTTCATCCAATCAATGGTATTTTTTTGTTCCGATACTTTCCCTTCCAGCGTATTGAGAAGTGAATCAGCATAAAATTCCATATCCGCGATCGCGCCATAAACTTCATCTTCTTTCTTCGCCAGGAACAGTCTGTGTTCAGCGTCAGCAAGTTCTTCTTTTTTCGCGATTATATTTTCAGCTACAGCTCTTAAATTATCATCTTCAATAATTCCGTTTGAAATATTCTCTATAGTCTGTTTCTTTATTTCAAGTTCATTAGCAATACTTTCCAATTCTAAAACCATAGCGTCAAATTGATCCAAAAGACTGGCTTGTTCGTTCAAGAGCGTACCTTTCTGAGCATTGAGACTCGCAATGGCTTCTTCAAGAATAGCAATTGCTTCTTCATTTCCTTCTTCATTTTCTTCCTCAGCCAAGTCTGCCTCCGCCAGCAACAACGCGGAATTTACCTCATATATCTCCAGATCTTTATCTTCCAGCCAGGTAATCAGCGAATCCAACTGGGTCTCTTCCGTGTGCACATCGGCACTCAATAAAGATATTTCGTCGACAAGAACAGCAATCGCATCATTGTAATCTTTCGTATATGCATTCAACTCATCCTCAAGTGTATCAACAACGTCTTTAGCTTCTCTCACTACATCTTCCACTTCTGTCGCATAATACGCGTCCATCTGCATGGCAACGCCTTCCCTCATAGACTCAACTACTGCATACAGTTGTTCTAAATTGTCATATTCTGCTTGAACCTTCGTTGCTATCTCAGAATCTTGAATAATCTCATATACCGACCTAGCAAGCTCCGCATTACATCCGGCAAAAACTATGTCACTTAAGCCCTCTACAACAACCTTATATCCCTCTATCTTGTTCCAAATTGTTGAAGCAGCAGTATTGTAATCCAATTCTGCGTCTATCGCATTTTCCTCAATGATCTCAGCGTCAAGAACCTCCTGTGCTACTACGGATAGTCCCTCTTCTATTTCTATCAGCTTTGGTTCCAACAAGCTCTTTGTCACATTCAATACCTCTTCTTCCTCACCTTCGGCAACATCAAGTTTTTCCTCTATCTCGGCTAATTGGAATTGAACGTTCAGATGTTTCAGCTCAAGCTCCCCTAATTCCACACGTTTCTGATCCGCAAATGACTTGACTAAATATGTACCTCCTTGATCCCCGTTTAGAGTATCGATAACAGTCTCCGTCCCTCCAGATACGAGACTATCGTATATACTGAAAAGCGGGGACAAACCACTTAGCCTGTCGGCTATCTCAACACTTACCGCGACAAGCACGTCTCTTTCCGCAACCATCTCACCCTTTAACTCACTGTCAACCTGTGGATCATAGGTGGAATCTGACCATACAGTACTTATAACGCTATTTATGATATCAATTTCGTCATCTGTCGACGCTTTCCGCAACTCCAAAGAGGACCTTAAACTATCTAGTTCCGCTGTTAGGCTGGAAGCATATCCTACTGAATCAGATCCGTTTGCCGCGGAATCTACCTCGATCTGCATGGTCTTCACATTAACAAGTTCATCAAGTTCATCAATTGACAAGTCTCCTGAACTTGAAAAATTGGTCACCGCTTTATCGTATAGCCATGAAGTTATATCGGAGAACGATTCTGTCGACAACTCGTTCAAAGAAGCCAATGCCGCGTCCATAGATTGTGCTGTAGATCGTGAATACACTTGATCAACATATGCTTTACCCTCGGCGTTATAATAATACCCTGTTACTGAATCAATCGTTCCATATGTGAACTGTGAAACCCCGGCATTTGCCATTTGGGTATATATTTCCGATACATCAGACGCGTTAACAATACCGTCATCGTTTACATCTTTATGAAATCTCAGCATATCCGCATACAGATCGAAATCTGTACTATTGACAACACCATCATTATTTATATCCACTTTTTTCAGCTCTGTTCCCGTTTGAAAATTCTTCGTATCCATATAGTCCAGCAAGTCCATCCATACCTCTTTATCCACTTCGTTCCTCGCCCCGTCACCATTTATATCAACAAAATTGTTCAATGAATTGCTCAGCATGTCTATATCCACTGTATTAAGTTCCCCATCATTATTCATATCAGCTCTGATCTTCTCTTCCGCACTAACAAACCGCTGGCCCGCTTCCATAGTGGATATCGTTTTAACCTGTTCCTGTATATCTGTTAACACTTGCTGAACAATCGTAGCCATATCAACACTATCAGAAATTATAGTATTAGACGGATATTTCAACGCCAGAGATTGCATAGGATTAAAGTAATCAGTCACAGCGTCAACTATGGCATCTATCCTCGCGCTCAAAGAAATAGCTGTCAGGGGACTTTCATCAATATAAGACCGCAGATTCTCCGCCATTTTCAAGTTCACATTAATCGTGGCTAACTTATTCAGGGCTTCTTCTTCCGCACTGATGATATTTTTTATAGTTTGCTCGATATCCGACTGTTTAACCTCCAAAGCATTAACTTTCATCTGCAAAGAATCTCTATAACCAGCTACGGTTGCATTAGACGTGTCAAGTGCCAAAGCATCGTTAGCGGCATCCAGAATACTTTGCGCATAGATCAACATGTTATCCATCATCTCTTCATACGTTTCCGCTACCACGCTGACAGGAACAATATCGAGTTGAACCTGGATCGCGTCCGCTTTAAAGATTAGTTTATCGACAAGTTCGGGCAGATACCCCGCTTTTGCCTCTACCGTAAGAGCGGCATCATATGCCTTGAGTTCAGCGTCAGAAAGAACCCTATTCGCCCCAACATCTTCCTGAGAGATTAAAACCTTTCCTGAATAAATTTGTTCAAAATTATCTACTGTCATAACATAGGAATATCCATTTGACTCATAAGCCACCTCTCCATCATCAATATTTTCTATTGAAACAAAATGATCTCGACCATTGTTCTTAACCAAAGCTATAGCCGGCAATGTCACCTGTGATAGATCGCCCAAACTAATCTCTACGCCTTCCAAGTCAGCTCCACCAGCTTTTGCCAAACTCTTAAGCGTAAACATCGTTGTCTCAAACTGTCCGGCTTCTGTCATATTGATCGCACCTGACAAGATATCCGAAATGATTGATGCCGCTGAGAGCATCTCTTCTTTGTCTGCGTCAACATTAAAATAATCGCCGAGGACATAAGACGCACAGTTTATTATCTGTAGACCCTGGTTTGTAAGCCATGAAGCTATGGTGGTTATCCCGCCCGTTAAAAGTACCGCAGGATTATTTACAGACAAGAAATCAGTAAATGGAGCGTAGAATGCATTCTGAGGGGCGTTGTATTCTTCAACGACTTTCTTGAAAAAACCCGTTACAACACCCGCGATACCTGATGCTATCGCGAATGCTTTCTCTGTGACTGAATTATAAGACGTACTGCCAAATCCAAACGCAACATCACCAAGATAGTCAATGATCGCTTCTTGCCATGTCGATATTTCTGATACAATGCTTGGATCTTCAACTAACAACCTGATAAAAGTTTCGTCATCTCTTGCAAGAAGATACTGAATGGTTCCATCGCTATTCGGTATCACTTGCAGATTATCACCAAGGGCAATTGTCGTCGTCACATCACCCGTAATCGTCTCAAACACTTCTATCAGATCGGCACCATCAAAAACCGCGCGAAAAACAGTACCGTCATCCAGATTGGTAACGACTTCAACTCGACCGTCTACAATTGTCATCTCAGTATTCAAATCAGACGGGTCTAATAAAACAGTTGTTGTTAATTTGTCACTAACCGATCTGACTATCCCTACACAAACCGCTTCAACTTCATAATAGACACTTCCAAGCTCCATACTGTTAGCATACGCCGCCTCTTCGTCTCTTTCTGATGTCGCTATACGCTGGATGCTGTTGTATAGATCTCCCACGTTATCCCTTAGTTCTGATGAAAATAAAAGTAAAGCAATCAATTTTTCGGAATCATTTTCAGCCACTACCAATGTTTCCAGGTTTTCTGCAAGGTTCAGCATTTCCACACTATTGTTAAGATAGGACATACCTTTAGTTTCTATGCCTTCCTGCATTGCGGCGATCTTTTCAATTGATTCCCGGGTATTGCTATTAGCCAGAATAGCTTTACTGGAGCTGGCAATACTGATAGCCAGATCAATACCACCAGTTTCATTATACATACCCTCGATCTGCCTCAAATCCTCATTAAGGTTTTTGTAGGCCAAGTCTGCTATTTGCGCGAATGAATATGCCCTTTTTGAAGATATAGCAAGTCCTGCGTTCTCAGTACATTGCGCAAGCACCTCAATATTAGCACGGCCTTTATCCGTCGAGGCTTCTCCGTAAATAGTTGAATATTCTGTTTCTTCATAAGCTTCGATTGTAAGCAACAATACTCTATTATTCTCTTCGACCATTTCATCTAATTTATAGACATTAACTATGTCAATATTATCTAGACCGGCGGCGTAGGTATACAATTCATCAAGTTCCCCGTTTTTCTCTTCTATCCTGTTTGCCATTCTTTCGGCAACATTTTCATAAGGAGTCAAAGTTATTAACTCGGAAACTTTAAGCATTGTATTAACGATGATCTTACCTTCATCGACTAACGAGTCACCGTTTGTATCGATTGCCGCTTTTTCTCTAACAATCATCTCGATCGCGCTTCTATCATTTTCTATAGAAGTTTGTGCGGACTCTAACATTGTCATGTCTTCCTCAGTCGCGGCAATAGCCACCAGAACCATCAAGGTCTCGATCGTCTCCATACCGACTTCAACTGAACTGGCACTCTCCAACGTAGACCTGTCCTGATGAGACAACTCATCTGAAATAATCACCAACGCGTCCACCTTCTCAGTAACGGTCAAATTACCTCTTTTGCCTTCAATATCCGCGATATCGACCGCATTCCTAATCGCATTGATAGAAGATACCGCTTCATCCAATCTATCCTGCACCAATTGAGCGTTCCTATACATTTCCTGGTTAGTTATGTTATCATTGCTAAGATTTGTGGCCAAAACACTTGTCTCTCCCAACACGTTATATACCGTCAAAGCAACTTCTTCCAATGCCACCATAGTAGTAACATCCACGTCGTCTGAAACAATAAAACCGGTCATAATATTGTTAAGGGTCTGTACGGAGTCCAGCATCCTGTCTGCCTGATAGGTTAAGTTAGCTCCCTCCGTAACTTTGAATTCTTCCAGGGTAATCTTATCTTCTATCTCTTTTGTTTTCTGGGTAATCTCGCCAACAACATCCTCGATCTGCTGTTTTTTCGCTGCCATAACCGCTGTCAACGTGACTCCGTCAAGAACAGTATAAACTTCAGCTGTAAGCTCTTCCGCCATTTCGGTAATTATCAAAGACACTTCAACCATGCCTTTCGCGACAGTTATATCAGCAAAATTCCTGTCTATGTCCGTATGCATCCTGTTGACCTGTTCAAGATATTCTTCCGCGGCATCAGACAAATTCGCGACAGCTTTCTCAATAGCTTTTTCCCGAGAGGCTTCCACCATTTCCCCCGCCGCGGTCAGCATTTCATCAATTTCATCAGAATCCACTCGCATAGACTCCGTTTGCAACTCACCCAGCACCTCTTCCATAATCGAAACAAGAGCCATGGCGTATGAAGCGTCTTTGGTAGCAAAAATTTCATCTCTAATAGTTTCGATAGTATTTCTATCTGAACGGGCTTCGTTAAGCACATACTCAAAATCCTGCGAAACATTAATTGCCGCAAAAACAGTCTGTTCAATATTTTCATATGCTGAAACAATATTATCAAAAGATGTCTTCACGACAGCCAAGTTGCCAGCAATATCAGCATCCTCAGAATATTCCAGAGATAACAAATTAAGTTCAATTAAGTACTGTTCAGAATCTTTCAATAGCTGCTTAGAAAAGTCGTACAATGCCAAAGTCATTTCCATATTGTCCGCACTAATGTAGCCGGTCAAGGAAAGCATCCGGCTCAAACTATTATTAACCGCGTTCACCAGATTATCGCCTTTCTGCTCAAAAGACGTATATTGCCTTAAAATATCTTTGGAATCCGTGATCAGGGCAAGAACATCATTCGCCGACTCTCCGTTAATTTCCGCCAATTCATTTATTTGGCTGTTATTTCCGTAGACGTCTGAAATAGCGTACAACTCCCGCGACAGGTTAAATATCTCAAGCGCGGCATCATACGCGATCTCGTAGAAAACAGAGGCTATTTCACTGTTTTGCGCGATCGTCATTTGTTCTATATTACCGCTTACTATATTAGCGTAATTTTCTATCATCGCGGACAATTCAACAGATCTCGTTTCCGCGTTCTGGATCGCTGAAAAAGTTATATTCAACCCTTCAATATAGACAACCGCATCAGCGATAACTTCCTGAGCAGCATCATTAAAAATGACCAGTTCGGGATTATCTGTCACTAGTTCGGTAAGAGCATCGGCCGAATCATCAGCCAACATGACAAGCTTAACGGACAAAGCTACTAAGTCTTCAGCTGTAGCGCTATTATGTTCTTTATCCAGCCCTTCAGAAAACATCTTCGCAAGAGTAACATATTGAGTTATCGCGCTTACAGTCAGGTCATTATGATCATCCGGAACATCAAACTCAACTGTTGAAGATCTTTCCGTTATATACGAAACACCGTTCTCGGACGTAATCCTGAGCGATTCGCCCCATGCTTTATCTGAATTACTCCCGACTAGATTGTTCATCTGCGTTTCATAATTTGAAGCATCCAAAACCAAAGAGTCTATAAGATTCTTGAGAGCTATCCTTTCTTCTTCACTTATAGATAAATCAAATGCTTTAATGGCCAGATCCAGCACCCTGTCTAATTCATCGATATTATCAAGTATCTCCGCGGCTTCGTTATTGAAAAGATATGACTCATTAAGCCTGTTTTCTATTAACGCGACAGCAGCCGTCACCTGTGTCAATTCATCTAAAATAGTCAAAGCATCCGACGTGCCCGCGCTTAAAGCGCTATTGTAAACCTCTTCTACCAATTCCTTGGCTTCTTGGGCAAGATACAGCATAAGCTCTATCTCATCAATTGATAACACGGTCAAAGATTTCGCTTGCATCCCTTCAGCTATTAATCTGTTCTGTTCAACCAGTTCCAGCGGGGTCATCTCGATCGTTCCCGGTTCAAGTTCATCGACTAACTGATTCGCAATTTCCAAAGAAACGTTCAACCTTGCCAGCTCATTATTAAGTGCGCCTATGAGTTCCTGAGCTTCAGACGGGCTTGCCATCATCATGCTCATCCTCAGCACTATATCCGCCAACATCTCTACTTCCCCAACCATATTCTGTATCGCACTTTCATCCGCAGCCGCTTCACGCCATTCTAAAACTCCTTCACCCCTAAGTAGCGTCATTTCCTCTGCTATGGCGGCGGCATTATTAGCGTACGATACGGACAATTCCACCGGATTTGTTCCCCATATCTGGAACAATGCCTCAATATCCGCCGCGTCTACCATACCATCTGTGTTAATATCATATGACGTCAGAGACCCAATAGACTCTTGCAGAATACTCGCATCAATACTTGTCAATTTTGAGTCTTTATCAAGATCCGCAGCCACAACATCTTCAGCACTTATGTCAAATTCCGAAGCTTCCACTATCCGATTCAGAGTGATAACATCTGACTGGTCAATCATATTGTCCTTATTGATATCGATACGATTATCCATCGCGTTTTGTAACGATACTTTATCATCGTTGTCTATAATTCCATCGCCGTTGATATCCGCATCGCCTGTCCAACTGGTATACAAGTTCTTCCTGTAATAAGTATCTAACCTCGCGACATCCTGGGCATTCAACTGTCCGTCTCCGTTAATATCTTTACCGCCATAGGCGTTTTCAACATACAGAAGTTTATCTTTGTTATCCACCATGCCGTCATTATTTATATCAGCTTTTTCAACATCTGCTATACTGACACCGGCCTCTTCCTGCATTATCACCGTTCTTTCGACTTTAGCGACATCGTATTCTGTAAAAACACCGTCACCATCCACATCCTTTATACCCGCAAGCGCGCCTTCCAGAATGTCCGCGTCTTCATCGCTGATCTGTCCGTCATCATTGATGTCTGATAATATGATATCGGCTTCAGTATACTTATGACCAAGTCTCTGATACAACATCGCGTCTTCTAAGACAGCGATATCCAATCCATCAACCACACCGTCAGACACGCCATCCGCACCACTTACGTCGGATATTGAGTAATTATTGTAAGCATTTCTTAACGCCTCAAGATCACTTACATCAACCATTCCGTCGTTATTGACATCCAAAAGCTCGTCATTTTCTGTTTCTTCTTTCGTAACATCCAAATTATTAAATTCAATTATATCACTGAATCTTACAATATCATCTATGTCCAACTCTCCGTCACCAGTCACATCGGCGATAGAAGCCTCCTCCAGCATCCATTCAAGTTTCTGTTTATCTGAAATGGTAACCTCTTCGTCACGATCTATGTCAGCCGCCCTGATCTCACCCGGCATCGGCATATCTGATTCATAGATATAATCGATCATATTTGTAAGAGTTTCGATATCCGCGGAATCCACATAATCATCAGCATTCATGTTAAAGAGATTAGCCTCCATATCAATGGTATGATAATATAAATCTTCATACGCATTATTATCTAAGTCGTTCACAATACCGTCTTTATTGATATCCGCGAACTCTTTCTCCTGTTCGGTAACCTCGTACGCAATAGATTCCCGTATATCTGAAAGCCGATTTATATCCGCCTCGTCTACACTACCGTCATCGTTAACATCGAACATCTTGCGCTTATCAACCATCGTTTTATATATCTCGTAATCATTTTCAGTAAATTCACCGTCACCATCAATGTTCCCAGCTGTTGTCAAATCTTCCAATGATATTGAGTAACCCAGGTTATAAAAATCGATGATCTGCTGCATCGCTTCGACATCTTCTTCATTCGCTTTCTTGTCACTATTGAAATCAACTTTGTGCATACTTCTTAACAAGTTAGACACATAATCATAATCAGTATAATCAACCTGCCCGTCATCATTTGTATCTGCTTGCATTATCGCTTCGGCATCTACATCCAGTTCTTTATCCCTAAGAATATCAATTACCCTGTCCACATCGCTGCGTCCTACCACACCATCACCGTCAACGTCTCTACCTTCCAACGCACTAATCGCGTTCTCCACGCTTGTCCAGTCCGTCTCATCGACAACACCGTCACTATTGATATCTGCCTTGCTATAATCCGCAAGCTGCATCACGTCACCCTTCCTGATCCCCTGCAGAATATCATTCATAAGAGAAATATCTTCTTGATTGACCAGATCATCATCCGTAATGTCGGTTTCATCCACAAACGCCAAAGCCTGGCTTAAGGCGACCGCATCCAGATCATCAATAACCCCGTCCTCATTGATATCCGGTCTGCCACCATCGGCTATCTTGACCTCCGAAATACTATAAATCGTCCCTTCAAGCTCAACTCTTCCTGTTTCTGTATCGGAAATATACAAGTTGCCATCCGCGTCAATAAAAGTACAGGTCCCGTCATCGTTCATCTTATAGCTATACTCCACGCCCTGCACATCAAGAACACCGTCGTATACATGTTCACTTAATTCGTCATATTCCTCAACGATACTAATACTACCTGTGTAGATATCTTTCGTTATGTTATATACCCTGCCTTCTATGTTAATCTTGTCTATATCAGCATCCGTTGTGTACGCTCTATATCCATCATCCAGCGTATATGTACCGTCATAATTATCAAGCACCTCATAAAGCACCCCATTAAGATCAACCAGTTGTTCCATTATCGTAACACTTGTCAAATGGCGCTCCTCCAACTCATAATGTCCGGTCAAAGCGTCATATGAAATATGAAAAATACCACCGTTCCATTCTATCTCATTTGTCACAAGATTACTTACAGAGCCTCCCAGACTAAAAGTACCATCATCATTCTGTCCTATGCCAATTCCATTTTTATCAGATGGATTAAACTTGATAACTTCACGCCCTGAAGCATAGTCAAATCTTGACTCAGCGTAACGGTATTGTTCAACTAAAATGATCTTTCCCGTTGCATAGTCAGTCTCTATATCATACGTTCTACTTCCCAATATAACCGTTCGATTTATCTCACTTAGGATTTCCCCTCCACTATATGCCGCAAACAGATACACACCATCCGGATTCGCTAGAACATCATAGATTTCATCGTCTACCTCTATAGTCTGATCAGCGACTAAATAGCTCTCAACATGTGATTCAACTAGCTTAATATCTCCAGTTATTTGATCAATCACGATATCATACACAGTTCCCGCAACATTAACTTTCGTCGCACCTTTGCGCGTTGTATACTCATCTTCTTCGCCCTCAAAAGTATACGAACCATTTTTATGGTTTTTAACCCTGTAAAATTCACCATTCAGAGATATCACCTGGTCATATACCATCCGGGCCATATCAGCAATCTTTTTAAGAGTTACATTCCCGGAATTGTTAACGCTGATATCGTATTGCTCATTTCCGATTGTAACAACTCCATCATACGTGCTTACATACTGTTCTTCGTCCAACACGAAAGTATATGTTTCATCCTCGTTGTTTACAACATCCACTGTCAGGCCTTCAAGATCGATCAACTGATCTGCCAAATGCTCACTTGTCAGATACGCGCCTTCTCGTTTTTCCAAAATCACATCGCCGTTGTGTTCTATCGTCAGATCATATATTTCTTCGTTAATCTCAACTATATTCAGCCCGGGATAACTAATATAGGTATGTTGTCCGTCATCAAAAATATATTGACCATTACCCAAATCATTTACCGCGTAACGAATACCATCTAAGACAATAACTTCATCCGCGACAAAAGAGCTTGTTGTACTACCCGCTTCAACCAGTTCTAATTCTATTCCATTGATTACACCTAAAGCCATATCCGCCAGGACATCTGTGATCCTGGATACATCTTCCGAATTAACTTGTCCATCACCGTTTATATCAACTTGTCCGCTAATCGTGTTCGACAACAGCCTCATATCCTGATCGTTCACAACACCGTCATCGTTTATATCCGCTTTGTTCAAAGTCCCGGGCTGCAATTGATCTAATTGTTCCATGCTACTCATTGCTCCCTGCAACTGAACCAAATCATCGACATCATATACACCATCGGCGTTAAAGTCGCTTGTATCGACAAGAGGATAATCCCTGATCGCTTCACGGAGTCTGGCAGTATCTTCGGTTGTCACTGACCCGCTTCTGTCAATATCCGCGCGCCTAACCATATCCTCAGAGACTCCTAGAGCCATAGCTTCCGCAATTTCCTCCATACGCTGTACATCCTGCTCGTCAAAAACACCACTTAGATCAACATCCAGATCCTGGCTCAGTATTTCCTGTAAATCATCAGCATCGGTTTGATCTAGAACGCCATTATGGTTAACATCGGCGCTTTCAACCACGTTCGGCTGTAGCACCGGAGCCACCAGCTCGCCGTTATTGACGTTATCGTCGGTATCGTCGTAGTAAACCATCTCGTTCGGATCATACAACTTGTTATAAATATCCATGAAAATATCATAATCTTCTCTTTCCGTCTGACCACTTCCATCAATATCATACTTATTACGCACAATATCATAGAGATCATTGGCATCCGAAAAATTTACCGACCCATCTTTATTCACATCCGCTATTGCTTCCCAATCATTAATATTGTCAGTTGTGATCTTTGCTCCTCCTCCAAGAGGATCTTCATACCACATTGTCTTTTGGATGCTTTGAATATCAATGCTGTCAACTCTGTCATCACCGTTAACATCTTTATAGTTTCCGCTTATTTCCTCAAATAGTTCGATATCATTTTTATTTAAGATCCCATCCTTATTAAGATCAGCTTTTTTTACGACTTTCGGCTGCTGCAATTGTCTTTTATATACATCCGACAAAGCATATGTCGTACCTTTGATATCAACACTATCTTCACCTGTCTCTTCGTCGTAATAGCTATAATAAGTGTTTATCTTGTCCTTGAACCTATATGTACCATCTTCTTCATCTCTTGTGACCCTATAGTTAGTGCCCTCGATTACAACCGTGTGTTCATCATCCGTTCTTTCGGTATCCGGTCTTTCGACTAAAGTTACTTTGCCTGTTTCAATGTTAGTTGCGATCTCATACAAAACCTCATCCAGCGCAACTAACTCAACATTCAACCCGTCTTCAAGCGCAAAATAGCTTCTTTCATATAAACCTTCTTTTGTCTTAAAATTATGCGTGCCATCGTCCATGTGTGTAACCTGATAGTCCACTCCCATAGCCCTAATTGACTCATCCGCTGTTTTCGTACTAACAATGATCGGACTGTCTATTACGGCATTGCCCTCATCACCTATAGTGATTTCCAGAACCATACCCTTAATATTAAGCAACATTTTCTCATCTTCCAGATAGCTAAGGTATTCGTTCGTCCCGTCATTAAACGAATAGATACCGTCAGAAATGGTTGTCACTATGTATATAGTGTTATCTATCTCAAGCGTCTGGTTATCAACTGTCTGGCTGCTTAATGGAAGGACTCTTTTAAGAATAACAGCCGAATCAATCTCAGAAATAGCGTACTTGACACCTTCAAGATCAACATAATGCGTTAAGCCTTCTTCATAGCTGTCAGCCGACATCACTCCGTTAAATATCCTGTATCCTTCGTCCTGTATAGAAACATTGTAGTCAATACCATCCAATCTTATCACGGTATCCGCGGCTTTCACACTTGAAGAATCCACTGATTCCAAACTCAATGTTCCATCAGCGTCTTCAATCACTGTTAAAGTTACTTCATCAATCGTTACCTGACTTTGATCATTGCTATCAGCGAATATCTCTCTCTCGATAGCTATATCACCCGAAACTTGATCAAGATCAATACTGTATTCCTTATCGCGAATATTGACCTCATTGTTTTCATTTAAATAATAAAACGTTTTTTCAACAAACTGACCGAATTTTATACTGCCTATCTGCAAAGGACAGTTGCTATCGCTATTCGTCCAAACCAGTTTAACTTCATTCGTTCCTGACCCCAGATCAATGTCAAGCATGCCCGTAACAAACTCCCCACCATTCACCGGAACTTCGATCGTTCCTTGCTGTTCACCATTGACATATACGGCAAAATTGTATTTGTAAGTAGAATTATCTCCGTAATGATATCCGTCATAATAATAGGAGCTGACCGGTTCCAGAACCTGCCTTGTATCAACGACAAGACTATGTAACCCCGCTTTGTCCACATCTAACATATACGTTAAATACGCGCCTGAGCCCGCAGTATTAAGCATATTGTCCGAGATCGTCCAATCCGAACTTCTGTCAACAGTATCCACAACATCCTGTTCTTCAAAAACCTTTTCCATATCCAACGGACTTCCTGAAGCAACCTGTATTCCATAACACCCGATTTCGTCCTGAACCCATTCAAAAGTGTAATCATCAATCTCAATCGTATTATCTCCGACATTTACACCTTCCTCCGTTTTACTTACCTTGTATGTTCCATCACCGTTATTCAAAATGTCATATTCCTGACCATCTACTGACACCTTCTGATCATACGTCTCAAAGCTTCCAAGATCCGGCTGACTCAAAATAACTTTATCACTCACAATATCTTTTTTAATATCGAATGTAACCCCTTCAATGTCTATCTGTCCTGTATCCTTATTGCTAGTATAAACATCAGTATCCTTATCCATAACATTGAACGCATATAAACCATCGGAATCTGTAATCAGATTGAATATTTTTCCATCAAATTCAAAAGAAGCGCCTTGTGTAAACTGAGATTTTTGTGTTGTAAATATCGTGTAATCTTCTTCGTTGATCCTAAAATCAGCATTAAAATCCACCGGATCATCGCATGCTTCTATAAATATACTTTCCACTAAAAGGCCTTCATCAAGCGAAGGTTCATCCATGCTTTCAAACTTTAATATGTGCCAGCCCGCTTCCAAATAAACATATTCTTCGGCTAACTCGAGTTCATTGATATTCCTCAACACTTCAAGTTCCGTGGTTTTCTCGCCGTCAACATAGATCATAAAAGAAGAATATTCCGGTTCCGGCGAATCCTTGACGCCCCAATACTCTACCCATTCATCGGATGAACCTGTTTCCTTAACACCTATATGTTCTATTTCAATGTTACCGTAGTTTACACCGCTATCAATCACCGGATAGAAACAGAAATTACGGATCGTCCCGGACCAATTCGCGTTGTCCGCCATGTCGATATAATAAGTATGATATTCCCCGTCAGGTATGATGAGAAAATCTTGATACCCGGCTCCGGAACTGCTGTCCCAATACAACCGCGCGGTGGTACCCGAATCGGCTTTATATTTAATTTCAGCGTATTTATTGGTGTCTGCGTTAACATCAATCGAATACGGACTGGCGAAACGCGGACTCGTACCCGTAATCTGGGCTGATATAGCTCCTTCCGGAGTATAGGTAAACGAACTCAGGCCGTAATATGATGACGCGTACCATGGTTCATCATATGTGCCACCGGACCAGTTCACTCTATATTCATAAACCGTATCATTCTTAGCCGACAGTCCAACTTTATGATACCCTGATTCTTCAATGTTCACTTCATAAGTGATCGGCAAATATTCTCCATACCCATACATGTCGTAGCCCGATCCTAACGTGCTCACTTCAGCACGGTGCAAAACATCGCCGTCCTTTACCCACTCATGGTAGCTTTCATCCCAATAATAGTCTTCATGATAATAGTCTTCATCAATTGCTCTTGAAGACCAGAGATCCGCGGCATTTATCTCTATCCTCTGCTGGCTAATGGCATTCCGAACTATAGCGTCATCATCGTCTCCCACTATGCCATTATTATTCAGATCAATCTCTAACTTCTTAACCAACTCAACTCTTCCATCCGTTTCGTCCTCAAGCACCAAATAAACCACATCATCGATCTCAACATTATCAACAGGAATCTTATCTTCCTCAACAATAACAAAATTATCTATTCCCCATGATGCTCCCGTTGCCCCTTCATTAAGTGTTGATCCGAATTCTAACACTAATTCATCTGTACTGTTTGTAACTAGAATGGGTATTTCTACATGTTGTACAAAATCATTATAATTACTGCGGGTTCCTTCCAGATTGGATGTACCCTGGCTATACGTGTGTACCTGGCTCCAAACTTCCACCCCGTTAACTTCTAGATATCCTTTTTCTCCAGCATCCCAACCATCAATAAAATAATAATCAAAACTTATTGTTGCTTTGCCATATTCAGAAGTCTGATTAAAAGTCTTTTTAGCAACAACATTTTGTCCAAAATTGCCATATCCACCCAGGATAGTCTCTCCACCGGCCACAGTTGTTTCTGTTCTGGTCCAATCAGCTACCGTTCCATTGAAATTTTCACTATACTTGACCGGTAAATATGGCGTATATCTACTTCCTTCAGAATCAAGCGCATAGTACTCATCATCAAGCCTCTGTCCCACATAATAAACAGTGCCATCAAGGTTGACTTTCTCTAATTCTGATGTATCCATATATTGCGTATGGAACATATCTAGGTCTGCTTCATTAACAACTGAATCATTGTTCAAGTCAGATTTTCTTTCGTACGTACCGGAGGTTATCGCGGCCAGAATAATATTTTCATCCTCTATGTCTATCTGTCCGTCCTCATTTACATCCGCCGTTAGATATTCGACCAATGAAACACTACCCGTTTCGTTTCTCTGGACCAGATAAACCGTACCATCGATCTCAACATTGTCGGCTGTACCCTTGCCTTCCGCGGCAATAAAGAAATTATCCAATCCCCATGACTCATTTGTCGCGCCTTCGTTGACTGTTGATCCAAATTCTAATACCAATTCATCTGCATAATTCGGCACAGTGATCTCTACATGCTGCACAAGGTCGTTATAGGACCACGTACCGGACAAATTAGACGGACCCTGACTATATGTGTATGTCTGGCTCCAAACTTCCTCACCGTTAATTTCCAGATAACCTTTTTCACCATCCCAGGAATCAAGAAAATAGTAATCAAAGCTTATCGTAACTTCATCATATTCGGAAAACTGGTCAAAGATTTTTTCGTCCGTCACGTCCTTGCCAAATTGACCATATCCGCCCAGAATAGTCTCTCCACCTGCCACAGTTGTCTCTGTTCTTGTCCACCCGGACACATCATCGTTGAAATTTTCAGAATCTTCTACATATGGCAAGTGTGGCGTATACCTATTGTCTTCAAAATCAAGCGCATAATACTCACCATCAAGCCTCTGTCCTACATAATAATCAGTACCGGCAAGATCGACTTTCTCTAATGCTGATGTATCCATGTATTGCATATGGAACATATCTAGGTCTGCTTCATTGACAACTGAATCATTGTTCAAGTCAGATTTTCTTTCATACGTACCGGCGGTTATCACGGCCAGAATAATATTTTCGTCCTCTATGTCTGTCTGCCCGTCCTCATTGACGTCCGACACTAGGTGTTCGACCAATGAGACACTTCCCATCTCATTTTCCTGAACCAGATAGATACTACCATCGATCTCAACGTTATCAGCGTTAACGAAACCTTTCGCCTCAAAAACCAGATTATCCATTCCCCAAGATTCGTCCGTCGCCCCCTGATTAAGTGTCGACCCGAATGTTAATGTCAACTCATCCGCCGTGGCCTTGGACATAGTCAGCTCTACATGCTGTATAAGGTCATTCCAGCCACCCGTGCCGGACAAGTTGGTCGGGCTCTGACCACATGAATGCGCCTGACTCCAGACCTCTTCACCGTTAATCTTTAAATATCCCGCTTCTCCATCCCAAGAATCAATAAAATAATAGTCAAAACTTATCGTCACTTCCTCGTATTCGGAGAGCTGGTCAAAGGTTTTTTCGGCTATAGCACCTGAACCGAATCTGTTGTACCCACCTAAAATGGTCTCTCCACCAACCACGGACGTTTCCGTTCTGGTCCAACCGTCAATTGTCCCATCAAAATCATCAATGTTCCATATCCCGGGTGCACTTGGTATATACTCATTCCCCTCTCTATCAAACGCGTAGTATTCACCGTCGATACGCTTCCCTATATAATAAGAACTACCGGCAAGATCAACCTGGTTCAATGCTGAAGTATCCGTATATTGCATATGAAAAATATTCAGATCATCATCATTAACAAAACCGTCGGTGTTTATATCCGCAGCTTCATTGTATATTTCCAGAGCTGATGTCATGATACCCGCGTCCGTCTCATCGACCTGTCCATCTCCATTAAGATCACTTCTTAAAACCTCTGACAATGAAATCGTTCCGAGAGACTCATCAACGGCATATGCCCTACCGTCTATTTCGACTATTTGACCCGTTGAAGTACCTGTTGCTTCATTATTCCGTAATGTGTATTCACCGGAAACATCATCATAAATAAGTGCATACTGAACGCCATTAGCAGTCACGCTATTGTCTGTCAAATGTTCGGAGAAAATGGTAAAATCAACATTTTCTGGAGTATCTCCCGCGACATAGTATCTCCTATCATTAATCTCCAGATAACCTTCCGCATCCGGTTTAATGGTGTCTATACCGTCATTGAAATCGAATGACCCGGAACCATCCGCAACTACGGTTAGCAGGTCGTTACCGGCAGATATTATTTCTTCCGTAACCTCCGTTGCTGCTTTATTGGACAACAGCTGCAAAGGTTCCAGTCCAGCTTCGACATTAGCTATCTGATATTTCTCTCCGCCAATATCAACATACCATTCCCCGTTTTCCTGATAGGGATCGTACGATTGTCCCGAATTCTGCGAATAGAACTGATACCAGTAAATACTTCCATTATACTCCTCAAAATTCCAGGAGAACGTCTCTCCATTAACTATAAGGGTGCCTCCCTTATAATAACCATCACCCCAGTCATCGTTCCACGATATCTGTTCGTTCTCAGAAACTCTGACAAGTCTTGTAATAATCTCAAGATTTTCCAAATTATCGCCTACAATATCGCAAATAGCACCGTCAGTGAATTCGACAGCATTAGTCTCAGGATTGCTTCTAAATTCGTTCAGACCATCAGAAAACACATAAACTACAACACCGCCTACCTCTTCCATTGTTATCATGTACATCTCATCGGAAACGGCTATAACCCTGTCAGCTACGTGGGTAATAGTTGTTCCCGGCTGGCTTACTACAGCAATATCGGCAGCTGTTGTTCCGTTTATACCATAAACCGTATCTCCTATTTGGACTGACTCGCCACTAACACATGTGTAAATATCCCCAGTATTTGTATTTTCAACAGAATATACACTAGTCGCATCATCATGATTTATCGTGTAATAAACACCGTCAAGAGCTATCCAAGTCTGTTCGCCCACCGTATAAGTAACCGGTTTTTGTGTTAAAATAATATTGCCTGATTCATTTTCAACAATATCGTACGTAACCATATCGATAAATACTGTGTTACCCTCGATACTTGTAATAGTTGAATTATCAAAGGCGGTAAACACATAAACCCCTTCCTCCGTTTTTTTAACGTCATAAATCTTATTGCCTACTTTAAGAGCTTTTACATCGCTGATCGTACTGATTACCGGAGCCTCCGCGAGAATGACCTCGCCTGTTTCGGCTACTTGATCGATCAGATATTTTGTCCCTTCAATAACAACTTCGGAAGCGTTTACACTTGTATAACTAACATCGCCGTTAGTAAAACCAAGCTCGCCTCCGTCCTCCGCGATATCATAGACTTTATTCCCTACTTTAACCGCTTGCGTATCGTTAACTGTGCTTAATATCGGCGCCTCCGCGAGAATGACCTCGCCGGTCGCCGCTACTTTCTCAATTTGATATTTTGTTTCACCAATAAAAACATACGTAGAATCTACACTCGTATAGCTCGCGTCAACACCAATAAAAACTAACTCATCGCCCTGTTCTACAACATCGTAAACACCACCCGCTACCACTATCGCGTCAACACCAATATATTCACTCTTTATTGGCCTTTCAGATATCAAACTTACTTCAAGTGTTTCAGGATTCTGATAGATATAATACGTTTTATCTCCGACCACTATCGTACCCTCTTCAGTACTTTGAACTTCATAGTAATTGGACCCCAGCGTATAGGTGCCATCATCGTTAACAAAAACCATGTAATTTGTTCCGTCAATCAGGACCATCTGGCTATTAACTGATTGAATACCTGCGGCTAATTCCATTAAACTGACGATATCCCCATCAATGGTAATACTGTATTCCACGCCACGTAACTTCACAGTACCGGTTGTACTATCACTTTCATAATCGTTTGTCCCATCTGACAAGATTAAAGTCTTTGCTCCCTGGTCATCAAAAGCAACCGTATAGCTATATACTCTGCTATTTAAAAGCATCGTATTTTCGAGTACCGGTAAACTTGCTATCGGAATTTCATCCAACGTTAATTCATTCTTACTAGGATCAGCGGAAATTCTGTAATACGCCCCCTGTAACAATATCCTCTCGGCATCGACATCTATGAAATACTTGTGAGTATCATGTGATAACGTGAAGGTATTATCATCATTCTTGATAGCGTTGTAGGTGATACCCGCTACCTCTATAGCCATATCGTACACCATTTCACTCGCTATTTCGACTGCCGCGAGTGTAACGGTATCACCACTAGTTACATTAACCTGATATTTTACTCCGGCCAGGTCCACAGTCATATCGGCGTCGCTTACATGGTAGTTTTCTCCGTCATCAAAAGCAAAAATATATCCATCACCCTCAATCTTTTTGTAGCTATAATTTCTTTCATCCACCTTAATAAGCGCATTATCAATATTCTCACTTGAGATAACTTGTTTATTTTCGGCTTTTTCTTCATCAAAGATAGCGAGGTCTTTGTCATCGATTACAAAGTCACCATTTATATCCGCCATGTTGACTTTATGATCTGCAACAAATACATCTTTTACCTGCACGCTCAAAGAACCATATTGATCTATTTCGTTGTAAATACTTGAAATATCCCAACTGATCTTTATTTCATGTTCCCCTTCTGTCAAGTAAAGCTGGCTAAATCCCTCGTTATACTCTTCTTCGGCTTTAACGCTGAATTTACCGGAATATATACCATCGACCCAGACCTTGAAATCGTAGGAATAATCCAAGAAAACTTTATCATCACTGGCATCATAATAATCTTTCGGGCTGTCTATGTCTTTATATGCTTTCGCAAATAGACCCACATCAAACACACTTGATGAATCAACATCAACTTTATAGTTCATCTCGTTGATAGAGTATTTATCGGTTCCGTCAAAGATCGTTTCCTTATCATAATTATTATAATTCTCCATCATTACCGGATCTTCCGAACGCGTCATGTAAGGATCGTAATAATCATCAGATTCCGAAACTTCAACATAGTCATTTACATTTGCGTAAAGTGTGTCACCGTCTGAATAGAAGCCATATGTGTCTTTGGCGCTTACATACTGACCAAACCCATCGTTAATTTTATACCGATGTTCAGAATCGTCCTCATCAACAGTAACTGAATAGAATCTTCCATCGATCTCAAGCTTCTGAACTTCATATGATTTAAGGCCTTTTTCCTGAAGCGTAATAATATCATTTTCGTCTTGTTCCATATTGTAAATAACTCCGTCAAGACCGATTGTCGAAGTTGCCGGATCGCTATAATAAATGCTTTCACCGTCAGTGAAATAATATACATTTGCTTCTGGGTCTTCCCCATATTTGTAATAAACTAGACTAGTTCCGTTAACAAAAATCTCTATTGGATCATCACTTACCGGTGACCCCGCCATTACAGCAAACTCTTCACCGGCAACTTCAATTATGTCAGCCGTTTTACTTGACGCATACGCTTCAGAAATTACCACATCCGCGTTGTCCGGACCGGTCGCCGTTATGAAATACTTTTGGCCCTCTATTTCTATCTCGGATCTATAAAGCGCAAAAGCACCAATTCCGACATTTCTTCCATCACGATCTCTCGGATAATAGAGCATACTTTTTAACGATGTATATGTATCTGTACCGTCCGTTAGCGTATAGTATTTTACATCGTGCTGTTTTTGCTCATAAGTATTTTGATCGTGTGCCTCAACACACGCTTCTAACGTCGCGGTAAATTCGTAATAAACACCATTCAGAACCATTCCCCCGGTCTCAAGCTTATACTCATTATGTTTTTCTGTTAGCTGGATATCACCAGATTCTGACCAGGCGACGCGATAATCTTTTCCCCCTATGTTTACAACTTCAGTATCGTCCTCTATTTTACTCAAGTAACGCATATGGTCATTATCCCATCTTATAAAAGTATGAGTACCATTATCGTTGAGCATCACCTCATAATAATATCCACCGAGCTCAATAGCGGTATCCGATATCATCTCGCTTTCATACGCGCTTACTCTTTCAAGCAAAACTTTTCCCCTCGCGTCGGTAGTGATTGAATACCCCTTGTCATCGATGACAACAAGATTGCCAACATCGTTACTTGTATAACTTGCTCCCTCTTTCTCATACGCAGCTGTAAAGGTATAGCTGCCGTCAGTCCCCTCAGTCACAACAAAGAAATCATCACCTATTGCTATGTCCGGCAATGTAAAACTATTGATATAATGTGCCATCAAATCAGCGTTACCGGGATTGTTTTCGTCAACTACAACATCATACGTAATGCCATCATCTAGGGTAACTTTATTTGTAAATGGGTTAGTCTCATATTCCTTCGGATAATAGGAAGCACCGAAATCAGAATAATTCATATCCCTCGAACCCGAACCTACAGAAACGGTATAAGTACCTTCACTTCTTGACGTCATGTAAACCTCACCATCAAGTTCAATACCCGGACCAACTTCGGTGATATATTCAACTCGTCTCAAAGCCAGCTGACCTGTTTCGGTATCCTCTAATACATAATATTCATGACCATCAAGATAGACCGTACTTGATTCGGTAAGTGAGTGAGTATCCGTTCTGTCACTTATGTAATACTCTCCGTTATCGGCCTTAAATACATCGTAGAATTCGTTTGCACCATCCAGCTGGACAGTATTCACATATGTCACCGAAGGCTCTTGCTCCATTCTTCTGATAACCACTTCACCCTGTTTATCTTCTCCATCCAGGGTTTTAATGTTATATGAATATGTCACTATATAATAGTGGTTGTATGCTGATTCCGGCGGAGTATCTTCCATGCCATCCCAACCCGCCTTAAGCTCTTTGATTTCTTGAACAGCCCTGTCATTTTCAATATACTCAGCGCCTTTAACGTTCTCACTAGTGAGTTCCTGTACTGTAAGCGTCACATTACCTGTAAGCTGTTCAATCTCAACCGTATAAACTGTACCATCTTCAGTATCAGGAACCTTAATAGTTTGAGTTTTAGGATCTGTGAAATACGCTTCACCTGCGCTATCAGTAAACTTATAGTAATATACTTCCTCTTCATCAGTATAAAGCTCGTATACATCTTCTGCCTGTTCGATGGTAAAGATATCGTTTCCTATCTTAATTAACTCTTCCTTATACGTGGCAGTCTTTGGCGTGCCGTCTTTTACTACTGCGTACTCTTCTGTTACCGGGTTCTGGAATATTCTATACGTATTGCCTCCGGCTTCAAATGTATTGGTATATTCATCATAGTGGAAAGTCTCCTCGTTTTCCGCCTTCATAACATCGGCCAATGTGTATACCTTCCATGTATCGTCACCATCAACTTTCTCGCCTTTCATATACTCCAGCAGAGCAGTCGGTTTATTTGAATAGTAGCTATAGTTAGCATCATACCCGGTATCTAAATAGTAGCTCTCATCTATTACACGCGTCCCGTCTATCTCGGAACCCAGACTTACATCAAAATTCCAACTTGTAGCAACGACCTGATCTAATGACGCAAGACCATATGTTGCATGCTCAACCAGACCTATCTTGCCGGTTTCCGCGTCATAAGTAATATCGTAATCCACCCCATTTAAGCTAAACCCTTTTCTATAGGATTTTGCTTTGTTTAAATTAGTTGTCACTTCATTCCCATCATCAAAATAATAACCTACGTCATTGTTATATTGAGGGCTGAAAACTCTCTCGATATCTGTTTGATATATCGTAACCGTCTTCGTGGGTTGATAGAAGTTACTAGTCGCATATACTGTCATCTCATTAGCATCTTCATACATGTACGGATCATAATAATAATCATCCATATCGTTTATCGCATACTCGTAAGTATACGAGTTTGGCGTACCGAACAGAATATCGTTATTTCCCTGATAGTTAGAATCACCGTAAATATCGTTATTATACCGACCTGTAAAGGCCTTTAGCAACGGATCAGTCATCCCCATCATCATATAGTCAGCATACGCATTCTTGTTTATACCTTTATATTGGTCTTGTGAATACAAGTAATCCGCATACCTGGCAACCATTTCCATGGCGTTATAATCTTTAACCCATAGGTTATCGTATGTATCACTCTCACCATGTGTATAAAAAAGATCATATAGCTGTTTGACGTCTTCTGATGACTGAATATAAGGATCTTCATCGCCTACCTTCAACGACTCAGGCGGCCAGACATCATAATATGAACCATCATAAGCGTCCGGATTTAGATACGCTTCTTGATATAGATCAAGCATCCCAGTCTTATACAAAGTGTACCAACTATACCAAGAATAACTACTCCATTGATCTCTTGTTTCAATATCCTTGGTTACATCACGAACTTCTATATAATCCATCGCGTCTCCCGCGACATGCTTTTCTTTTAATGTGAGCTTGCCGGTTTCAGGATCTGTTCCTACTTTATATTCCTTGCTGCCGACAGTAACTTCTCGCGCGGCGACATACTGATTATCTCCTTCAGAAAATACATACTCCCCATGCTCATTTTTTGTCACGCTATAAACACGTTCCTCATCTCCGAGCCTGATCAAATCCTTACTAATAAGAATACTGCTTGTATGTATCTCTACCAAACTCACAAAACCAGTGACATTATCGTAGTTCACGTTATAAATGCGTCCGTCACCAAGCGTCACCGTATTAGTGTCTATATCACTGGTATACACATTAAAATTGTCGCTAAAAGTGACCTTACCCGTCAAACTATCCCGTGAATAATTATATCCGTCAGCGTCATTTGACACCCTTAACGCAAGTTTACCTTCAACCGGAGTACTTGTAACATATTCCTCAACCAGATTAACACCGTTTTCTGTCTCAATAATGCTATATAGCTCTCCATTAATAACTACATTATTAGCAACAGCATACTGTCCGCTTTCGTCCCTAAATAGCATATCTCCGGTATCCACGTCTTTTTCAACAGCGATAAATTCATTCTTCTCAATAACTGTTGTCGGCAGTACAAATTTGGAGAAAAATGTGATCTCATATTTATCCTGATCCGCCAGGTTAACAACCGTTACTTCAGGTGCGTTCGCGCTTAAGAAATCATCATCTTCAATATTTTCCTGTATAGAAAATCCTCCCAGCTTCAGAGTTACTCCGGGAAGCTCAATATATTCCCCAAGTCCGCCTTCCGGTTTTTCCTCTATCACAGACTGATACTTCATATTACCGCTAAACAGCGAATGTGTTTCACCGGTTTCAACTATAGTATATAGGCTGGCTTCACCAGTCTCCTGGTTTACCACCTCTATCGCGTTGCAATATATGCTCGGATAGTCCTCTACACCTATGGTTGCTTCAGGCAGATCAACAAAGAACTTCTTTGCTTCCATTGACATTGCCTTCGCCGGCTCCCAGAAGGTCTCTTCAATAACTACGGCTGAATCAATAACACGATTTGAATACGTTATGCCATTATGTGTGATTGTAAAGGATGGCTCGTATGTGTTATTGCTTTCGTTATGTATGGTCTCATAATCGATGTCATATGTAATGCCGCCAATCGTCAATTGCCTCTGTGCTTGAGCCCCAAGAGGATTATATAGATCAACTTGAGTGCTTGTTTCAAAATACTTTTGCGTTAGCCGTACTCTTGGTTCGTTCAGGTCTTCGATATCCTCAACATCATAATAAGTTCCTGCTATGTTAATAACCTTTACTCCAAGGTTTGTTGTATAATTCAAATCCCCGTTATTAAATGTAATCGTTTCATCAGCGTTTCTAATCACACTATAAAGAACCTCATCCAGCTCAACTATTTCCTTATAATCGAGCGAGCTCACACTAGTATCTCCAATTAAAGTAACAGTATCTGTGTCTTCATCGTAAACAATGTAATAAATCTCATCGTTTATCAATATTATCTCTGTATCTATGCTCTCTATGGGAATATTTACCCCATCATCAAGCATGTACTTATCATCCGTAACCGTTAACGAGTAAACTGTTCCATCAAGAACTACTAATTTTTCATACCTTGAAGCGATATCTGTATATTTTTCTATAAGTTTTATTCCTTCTTTCGCGTCCAACTCAACTATATATGTCTTCCCGTCATACAAAGTCACTTCTTTTGTGTCCAGATCTGATACATACGTTTTAGTGTTAAACTTAAACGAATAGGTTCCATCCGTGTTCACCTCAGCTATGTATAGCTTATTATTCACTCTGTACATATTAACGCTTGTGGATTCCCTGTCAGAAGCAGTGAACTTAAACTCACCGGTAACAGCGTCTACACTTATGCTGTACTCCTTTCCCTTAATAAAGATAGTCTCTTGCTCCGGATCGATAGTCGTGATTATCAAGCCACTCTCATAATCAGTAAATACATATTTACCTTGATAGTTCTTGTCTATTACATAATATTCACCATTTAAGTTTATAACTTTAGCCGCTGTTACATCTTCCTTGTGGTTCTCAAGATAAACATAGCCTGTAATATCATCCACATAGATATCGTACAAGGTTCCTCTGACTTGCTCCACATCCTCCGCACTCAAACCTTCGGTGAGATCCCCATATGATGTATGAAGCACTTCACCAAGTCTGACCGTATTCGTTGTGCTGTCGCTTACATATTCATGTGTCCCATCATTGAATGTATAAGTACCATCTCCATTATTGACAACCTGATAGTTAGCTCCGTATACCTCTATAACCTGGCCTTCAACAACTGAACTTGTCGCGGTCATTTCCCTCAACGTAACCATGCCGGTGAAAGGATCATCAACCACGTCATACATTATGTAGTTGCCGAGAACAACCGTATTAGTTGTTTTATCTGAAACAAAACTCTTGCCCCAAAGACTTGAATAGAAAGCATACGATCCGTCACCATTATCTACAACGCTGAGCACTGTAAACTCTTTCGATATAGGATCAACATATGCCGCCTCAAACGGTGTTAGACCATAGTTGTTGGTAGTAGCAACCTCAGAAACCCTGGTATCCCGCGTCATTAAACTTACAGCACCGGTTTCAGGATGTTTAGTTATCTGATATGTCAATTGCCCAAGTTCCACTGTACCTGTACGTGGGTCACTGTAAAAAACATTATCTTTCGCAAAGATCGCCTTCAGCATGGCTTTATACGCGTCAAACTCGGTACCATCGACTTCGCCGTTTTCATCGACACCAAGAGTAATACCTGCTTCCGCTACCAGCATATTGTAATCATCGTCTGTCATGCCACCATTTTTGTTAAACATATAGCTTCCGTCGGAAAGAGCGATCGCGTCATACTCGTCCCCTAAAATACTCAACGATGTTACAAATCTGCCCAATTCATCGGCCCATATCTCAGCCGTCTGTATACTGCTCAAATACTGAGTACGGCCCTGGTAGCCGTCACCGTTTTCCAGAGCCAGCTTAATTTGAGTGAAAGGTGTGCTTTCGCTAACAATCGGTTCTCCATTGGAATTTTTCTCTGTTAAAACCAGTTCTCCGGTAACATTATCTGTACTGATCTGATAGGCTTTACCATCAAACAAAGTCACCTCATCAGCTTCTTTGTTACTAATATATTCGCGGCTTGTTGTATTGTCAGGATCATAAGTTATTTGAACTATCCCACTAGCATCCGTGAAGAACTTATGATTGATATCTACCGTGGTATTTTCTTTGAGAAATACGTTTCCTGAACTGATAACCACTTTATATTCCGTTCCGTCCAGTATTACAGTTGAATCAGCCGCGTTGCTTTGTTTGGCTACAATCGCGTCATCAAACTCGTAAATACCATCTCCCAGATCTGTTACAGCATATTCTATGTTTGCCGTTGTTAAAGTCTTACCGAGATCATAAGAAGAGTTTATCTCAATCTCGATTCCCTCTGGCGCGGCAATAAGAATAAGACCTCCGTTCTCCGGAGTTCCGACAGCTTCATAAACAACACCGTTACCCACAGTTACAATTTTTCTGTTTCCGTCTTCAACAAAATCATAAGTCGTTCCTGTCTCCTTGTCCGTTATTCTTGTGCCATCAAAAGCATATGTCCTGCCATCGACTTTAACTTCAAATAGTTTTGGTTGACTGCTAACAACTATCCCATCCACTTGTGAAGTCAACGCGATCTTTGCCCCAGGAGCTTTTATGATGCTATACACATTGCCATCTACAACTATTTCTGTCCCGGAGGCATCGCTTGCATATTGATCACCACCTCTTGACAATACATATGTACCATCTGAATAGGCTTTATAAACATAGGTTTCACCGTTAATATCTATCTTCCCGCCAAGTGATGTACGGCTAAAAGCTACCGGCTCCGCAACTTGAACTAATTTTATTTCCGTACCAGTCTTAATGATATCGTACCGGATACCACCAAGCTCTACAGTTTCATTAGCGGAATCACTACGATAAAGACCGTCACCATCAACAAATTGATAGGCTCCGTGTCCTTGATCCAAAACGCTGTAAACGTTACCGCCGGCCTCAATGAGATCCCCTCGAGAAGAAGTCCAGTCAGTGCTTTCCAACCCACAAATGATACCCCTATCCCCGGCTTGGGCTATATCTTTTTGCAGTACAAAGTATCCTACTCCTTTTGATACATCTCCATATACACGATACGCACTACTACCTTGTGGGGTCACCGTATCGGTAACCTCTCGCTTATAGTAGTCACTGTACATCAAGTATACTTTACCATTCTCTTCAATAATATCATGCGTTCTACCATCAATTACTATTTGTTTTGAACCTTTGTTCGCGATATCGCCTGTAACCACATTAACATCAGCGTGGTCTAGAAGCGCGACAACGCTCACATTATCGTTCGCATCCAGCATTGTGACGAATTTATACGTTACACCTTCAACGTCAAATATCGTCGTTCCACTGGCAGCTATCTCGCCTAACTCCGTAGCCCCGTCCATTAAACCGAAAGACCCATCTTCTTTTTCGATAGAATAGTAATTCTTCTCGCCTACCCCCACAACGCTAATACCCTTGCTATAGTTTTCTACTTCCTCAACCGTCAAATAAACCATCTCACCATCATTTAACTCATATAAATTATTTTCTATCCTCAAAGCCACATAAATAGTTCCATCAATATTCAGCAACGTGCCATCTGCATGTACACTTGATGACAAAGATTCGTCCCTTCTGGTTTCCTTTAGTGTAATATCATCCGGAGAACCGCCGACTATGGCATATCTAACACCATTAAGAGTGACAGTATTGGTCTCATCATTACTTAATGCTGCCTCGGCCCCGTCCTGTGGTGTGAATGTGTATGCGTATGTACCGTCTGTTTCCCGACCAATAACGTAGTTATTACCATCAACAGTAGCAACCTGGTTAGAAAGCGCGACAATGTCCCCTGTTGTATCTTTCAATTCAACTTTACCGGTTTGCCAATCTCTGATTACATCAAAGGTTCCCTCCGGCAAAACAACTAGGGAAGCATTCCCTTCTGTCATATATTCGTCACTACCACTAGTAAATTTGTATTCCTTTGATACCTTGTCATATGCAATATAATAGTCCGCACCTCCGACTTCCATTAATTGACTATCAGCTGATAAAATATCCACTGCCACGCTCTTCTCTATTAAAGATATTTCTGAAGGTAATGACCCGTCTGTTACGTCTACTACATAATCCTTACTCCCGATAGAGACAATACTCGTATAATCGTTGAAATCTCCCGTAGGCTCAAATATCTCTCCCTGCAGATTATCGAATTGTATGTTATTATATACACTTCCGGAATCGTAATATACGCTGCCTCCTCCGATTACACCATAATAATCGCCCTCTATGGACATAGCTACTTCCGCACCCTCTAATGCCTTCGCGTCACTCGTGCCGCTTGGTTTAAAAGTAAAACCATCTTGAGGCGTACCTGAGACTTCATAATCAACACCGTTTATGGTAATTATCTTGTCGGATTCCTCACGCATGCTGCAAGAATCTATTGTTCCCCATCCGGAATCACGTAAATAAAATGTCTTATCACCATTTACTCCATTGTAATTATACGAATAATAGTACTGAACCCCTTCCAACGTAAACGCGCCCTCCGTATTGTCATAGTAATACGATATTGTCGGATCAGTACTTGCCTGTGTCGTACCAATCAGCTTCACCCCTTCTCCAGAAACGAACATTACCTGATAAACCTCATCATTGATAGTTACTTCACCGGGAATCTGGACAGATCCTACGTTAAAAATATAGCATTCGTCGTCGGAATACATATCCCATCCATAGCGAGTCCCATCCAGATAAAAGCTACCGTTGCCCCACAAATCTCGCCACTGAATTTCGAGATTCTCTACCGGTATCGCGCTACCGGCTCCAAGGGCAGTCAGGACCTCATCCAACGTTGTTCCTATGCAAGAATACTCAACACCGTCTATTAATGCGTTATCTCCGAAATTAACTCTTGCTACTTCTGACGTGCCATTATCAAACACTATCATCCCCTCTTCCACATATATCGCGTAATAATCATCTACTGCCTCACCCGCAAATCTGAGGACGCGCTTATCCACCGGTTCAATAACAGTTCCTGTCGCCGCGACTAATTGCACATCTCCCGTCATAAGCTGGAAGACTTTATAAACAACCCCATTTAATGTTACTGAATCAGTTTCAGTAACATTAATTGTCGCGAAAGTATTAGACGTTTCTATTTCATAGAAAGTATAAATATCTCCTTCCTTTATCACACCATATGCTTCAATAAGCCCGTCATTTGCTATCGCTATCACTTGATCATAAACAACTTCGACAGGGATCTGTTTACTAACTATTATGTTGTCCAATCCCGACCCATCAATATCATAGGTCATGCCCTGGATAATAACTGACGTTCCGTCCTCACTGCTGGCAAATGTATCCACTCCATCATTAAACCTGTATTGCTGACCATCAAAAGTAATTGAGTAAACTTTGCCTCCAAGAATCACTGTTTTTCTGCTACTAGATTCAATGGCTTCTTCACCACGGCTTAAACTATAGGTACCGTCCTCGGATCTAGCCAGTTCGTATACGACGTCACCGATTGAGATCTCATTTTCATTAGCAGTTATTATTTCGCTTGTGCCATCATTAAAGCTGAAAGACCCGTCATTATTATAGGTGTACGTATAATCATAATTTTTGTGATCTACCCCTACTACTCCTTCAGTCTGCACTCCACCTTCTATCGGCACTATAACGTAATCACCATCATTATTTTCCTTATACCGGTAACCGTCAGGCATAATAACAAATCCTTCAGTATCGATTAATCCGTTGAAATCATATGTAGCGCTTGTCTGTGTATCTGCCTGCACAACCTGGCCGTTTTCATCTATTGAACATGGAATAAATTTATATCCATATTCATAGAACTCATAGCCATTCTCGCTATATGTCATTTTTGTATAATGAACTCTGTAATAGGTACCATTCACTTCTATCATCTGAACGGAACTACTGTTGTCACTCCTTTCCACAAGTGTAATCGCACCGGTTTCCTCATCTTCCTCGATATCGTACCTTACCCCATCCACCTCAATATAATTAACCGCGTCGCCTGAGGCATTCTCCTGTATAGCTGCCTGCCCCATAGCGTCTAAAATAATCTGCCTGTCCACGTCATCTAATAAGCCGTCATCATTAATATCTCCGGCAATTTTTTCTCTCAAGGTTACGTCACCTGTAGCAGGAGTATAAGATATCTTGTACTCCACGCCGTCAATAACCACATTATCATACCCATTTATACTGGAATAATAATTTTCTCCATCGGTAAAAATAAACCCATCCTGCGAAGTGTTATTTATTGTATAGTTTTTACCATTGAGCCTTATTGCTTTTGTCGCAAGCGAGATTGAAATGCTTACCTTGGAATCCAAATATCTTTCCTTAAGAGCGATCTTACCTATAGCCAGATCCGTTATCACATCATAAACATCCCCTTCGATAACCACGACATCCAGACCTTTCTGGCTTATATAGCTCTCCTCACCATCATCAAAGACATATGTCCCATCTTCTTGTTTAGATATGATATATTGTTTGCCGCTGAGCGAAATTATCTCATCCTGAACAACAATACTTGAAACATAAAGTTTTCTTAAGGAAATATCACCCGTGATCTCGTCAATTTGTATCTTAAATGTTGTACTGCCGACTTTTACAACTGTTTCCCCTTCGGCATCCAGTCTACTATCATTTCCAAAACCGTCGTAGTAAACCGTATATGTGCCATTCTGGTTGTCTCTGATGCCGTATGTCTTACCCTCAACATCAACAACTTCATCAAAAATGCTTTCACTGATCTCAGGATTCTTATCTAATGCCACCCTCCAGAAATTGATCAGATCCATAGTCTGTTTTACAGAATCAAGGTCACCCTCGCTGACTTTTCCGTCTTTATTAATATCCCGCGCTATCTCTAACGCACCTGCCAGTAGCTGTGAATCAGTATAACTAACCTGCCCGTCACCGTTAATGTCCGCATTTGCAAGTTCTTCT
Organism: uncultured Planctomycetia bacterium; assembly: GCA_964482475.1. Lineage (GTDB taxonomy): Bacteria > Omnitrophota > Gorgyraeia > Tantalellales > Tantalellaceae > JAHJBY01. Next base: position 87,830 of record CAYZXR010000001.1, read on the forward strand.
TCATCAACCTTTATCTCATTTGATCTGATTATCTCAGAGATCCTATCCAGATCTCCCTGGTAAACATAGCCGTCTCCATCAACATCAACATTATAATCCCGCACTTCATTGAACAGATCTAAATCGCCAGGATCAACTACTCCATCCTTATTAAGATCTTTCGCTGCTATGTCTTCCAATACCTCTTGAGTACCAGTATTCATTACAGAATTTATATAGGCTAACAACGTATTTACATTTGGAATTTCTTCCTGTCCATCGTTATTAAGATCCAGATTCAGTTTATAGATATTATCCAAAGTCGCTTTATATTGTTCGATATCGAGATTGTCAACATCTCCGTCACCATTAATATCCGCATTTGCAAGTTCTTCTCCTGTAATGCCGTATGCCAAATATTCTTTCACCACCTGCCAACGAGCCAGATCATCTTCATCAATTCTTGTGTCGTTATTGATATCAACGTTATTATCCACCATGTCTTTCAGATTCTCCAGATCATAGGTATTAATAATCCCGTCATCATTAACATCAGCGTTATTCAAGTCAGAAATATTCAATGAGCTGTACTGCAACATAGTGTTAATTGATTCATTCATCATATCAGCTTCTGCCTGGATTATTTCACCATCGCCATCCAAATCAAAACTGCTAAAATCAAAAACATCCATGATGTCGACTAAACCCTGCTGATCAATGTTTTCGTCAAGCCCGGCACTTGAAATATCCATTTCTTTTTCAGTCTCGACCCCCAGTGAATCAACCAACCCTTTTAAAACCGCAATATCATTATCATCCGCTATCCTATTCTTATTTAGATCAAGCTGTTTCGTGATTTCCTGAGCCAAAAATTCGATATCAAACTCTTGTGTTTCCTGAGACGCACCAACAAATTCATCGATTATGCCCTGAATAGTTTGAACATCTCCTTCATCAAAATTCAATCTCTCGACCAAGCTTATCTCATCTGTGTCAATATCCCTGTTGACGGTATACGCGCATTCGTCCACGATAACACTCTTAGTTAAAACATCGCTTGTAAATTCTTCATCTGTAGATACATCTGTAAATGAATAGGTTCCATCTTCGTTTTCGGAAATGATCAGCTCCCGACCCTCTAAGGATATACTATTAGAGGAAACCGAGGAGCTCTCTTTCTTTTCTTTATTCTTGTATATGAGCCTGAGATCTTCTAATTCATCTATCACGTCTTTGATCTCTCTCGCTTCCAACGCGTTTGCTTTAACATCTTCCGTCATATAAACATCTTCTATGTCAATAGTTCCATCACCGTTGACGTCTCTTGCGGTTTCCGTAACAAATTGCAGTTTCTCTATATCTGTATAAGTAACATCACCATCATTGTCAATATCCACATTAAGCCTTTGACTCAATGACGCTTCTTCCCCAATTTCTTTTTCATAAATAGCCTGTTTAACAATGTGAACATCATCGCTGCTTACCTTGCCATCATTGTCAATATCACTACTGATTATCGAATCTTTATTGAAGATCCCTTCAAATTCCAAAATATCGTTTGTATAATCTTTCTCACCTTCTTTCGGTCTCCTTACAACCCTAGAACCAACGCCATCGCTACCACCTTCCATTTCTCCGGTAAATTCCCCATCCTCATCCATATCAGCTCTATAAAAATCTTCCAGCGTTAGAGGAATATCTAACGCTTTATACTTTTCAATTTTATAAGCATCACTTTTTCTCACCAGCTGATCCTGACTGAGAGAGGCAAGCTTTTCTCTTGCTTCTTTCACTTCAAGTTCATCGGCAGCATCAATAATAAAATCGTTATTTACGTCCCGTCTCTGGTAATCGTAAGGATTTAGGACATATCCCATTCCGTCAACACCTGTTAATTCTATCTGCCTCTTGGTTTCTCTGAGAAGTTCAACATCAATGAAGTCGAACTTTCCGTCATTAGTTAAGTCATAATAATTGTTATTATTTGTTTCCAATGCCAGCATAAACTGTTCATAATCTGTCCTGGATATCTCGCCATCCCCGTCCCTGTCCGCTATTGCGCTATCGATCGTACCGTTACCATCAACATCTACCAGCTCTAATCTCCAATCAGTCACTTCCTTATTCACAAAAATAGTCTCTACATTTACCTTATTATCATCATTCTCATCCAGACCCTTCAATACCGTCATATAATTACTTATCTTTATTAAATCTTCCAAAATCTTTCTATCATTATCTGTTCCAGATGAATAATCGATTACTCCGTCATCTCTAAGGCCATCCAGATTAATACGCCCCTCGATAACATTATTAATCTCGGTTATGTCCTCTGTACCCACAACATCATCACCATCAAAATCATAAGTTTTATATTCACTAATTTGCAGAATCTCACCGTCTTCAATAGCCCCTAACGCATCCATTAACATCTTTTCATCTCTTAAATCTACAACACCGTCTTGGTTTAAATCCAACTCTGTTGTTGCGGATACCAATTCCTGCATTTTTAAAATATCTTCGTTATTAATTAAGTTATCCTCATTCACATCCGCTTTGCTCATTAGAAGTCGTGTTAATTCAAGATCGGCACCACTCATAACATCTTCAATTCTCGCGACATCAAGCGCGTTTACAAAACCATCTCCATCAACATCCGGAACTGTTCGTTTTATTTCCTCAAAAGCAAATGGCGCTTTTGCCAACCACTTTTCCGCAAGCGCGATCTGGTTCTTGACCGCGTCATATTCTTGATCAATACTGTTCAAATCCTTCAATGTCACGAACCCATCTCCATCGATGTCAGCCCTATTCAGCTCGGCCCCACCAACGATCTTGCCTGAAATAAAGTTCGAAATAACAGTTTCAACCTGAGTTATCTCATCAGCACTTATCCACCCGCTCCCATCCAGATCCAACCCTTCAGGGGCCTCTAACGCGTTTTCCAGTAAATCTTTATCAGCATATGTTACATACCCGTCTCCATCAAGATCAGACAGATCCATCATGCTTTCTGTAACAGTAAGAGCATCCTTATAGATTATATTCTCGATTGTCTGAATGTCAGAATTGTTAACAGATCCGTCACCATTAACATCAATTACACGAGCAAGCGCGGTTGCAATATATTCCCGGTCATTGTCTGTAACATATCCGTCACCATCAACATCCATTCTATTGATTTCTTCGACTGTTAGATACTTACCCGCGGCAACTAGGTTTTTTATTCTGAAAATTTCTTCTCTGTCCTGACCATCGATAACAGTGTCTCCGTTTATATCGTATTTTGAGCGATCGATCAAAGCCAAAGCCGAGATGTCGTCCAAAATTTCATCAACCCAGTAACTCATATTTTCATAATCAGCATCATCCACTACGCCATCTGAATTCAAATCCGCCTTTTCCACTTCTTCCGGTAAGGCCGTTTCTCGAAGACCAAGAGAGGTTATGACATCTTCTAGTGACGCTACATCCGCGCTATTTCGTTTGCCATCACCATTCACATCACTTTGAGCGTATCTTTGCAATGCTGTTCTCAAGACATCAACATCGGCTTCTGAGACATTTCCGTCTCCATTAATATCAGCTCGTCCGATTGTTCTGCTAGAAAATGAAAAGCCCATATAATCCATTACATCATTTAATCGAGCCAGATCCTTTTCATCAAAAGTCCCATCTCCATTAATATCTGTCTGCCCTACCAAAAGTCCCCTTGTGTAAGTAACGTCCCTATTGTCCACAACCCCATCCCCATTTACATCCGCATAATCAAACTTGTGGGATTCGGTCGACATGCGAATGAGCTCTGAAATAACTTCAAGATCGGATGTATCAATATTTCCACTATTATTGATATCAAAAACATTCAAATCATCCACATCGACGCTACCGTCTTTATTAATATCCGAAATCATCAATGTCTCTATGAATGTTTTATCCACTACATTGGCGTTGCCGTCGCCATTCGCATCAGATCTTGATAGTTCAATAATTTGTTTAACAATAGAATAGTCCCATGCGTCAATCTCACCATTTTTATCGACATCAACATTGAGTGATTTAGCGACATATTGCTCTTCCAGTGACGCAATTGACTCTACCGCACTCAAGTTCGTTATAAACTCAACTGTCTCACGAGAGGTATATTGATCTTGACCGACCTGTATACCTATATCTATACCCGAAGCGACTACCTCAACCGCTCCCAGTAAACGATCATTATCCACATATATTTGAGCGAATGCCAGATCGGCATCATCAATTATCCCGTTACCGTTTATATCAGATTTCTCAATTTCATTCACACTTATCGTATGCATCGCATCAACAATATCGCGTATATATGCCATATCAGCAAAGTCTGCCTCCGTGTCACCATCAAGATCTTTGTAATATTCCAGACTTTTACTTAACGCGGTGAAATCCCTGTAATCAATAAAACCATCCGCGTTTATATCCGCTGATTCAATTAATTCTTTTGACGCTATAATATCCTGCAAACGCGCAAGATCTTTCGCGTCAACGACCGAGTCCCTTGTAAGATCATAATAAATGGAATATTCTCCATCACCAGCGGCTTCTGTACCCTCGAGCCATAATTCAACATCCATATCAGTGATTTGCCCATCTTTGTCCATATCAGCAGTACTAACCAGACTTTCAGCCGTTATAATGTTTTCGATCATCCTGCCATCACTGATTGACAAAACTCCGTCACCATCAACATCAAATCTATCAAGTGGCGGACTTGTAATATAGATTTCATCTACATCTATTCCTGAGATATTGAACCCTCTATCAAGTTCGAATTCGACTTCATGTGTTCCGGGGTCTATCCCCTCAAGCTCTATGGAAATAGCTTTCCTGGCCATAATTCCTTGCGTATTTGGAACTATTATTGTGCCATACTCCTCTCCATCCACCTTCACGGTAAACAGCGCGACTTCTTTCTCCCCGTTCATAACTTCAAGACCAATAATATATTTTCCATCCTTTTCCATGTTCACAACTTTTGTCATTGAATAACTGGCCCCATCCATCTCATAACGGTCCGTAGTCGGACTATAAGAATTCCACTCATCGCTATCTTGCCAATCTATAACACCATCTGAATTAATATCGGATTTCTGCAAACTATCATAGGACAAATAGTATTGAGGTAAATCTATCTTAACAAACTTCTTATCCGCGATTGTTGCATTCATGATCTCTTCAATAATTTGCACGTCATCTTCATCGATGAGGCCATTACCGTCTATATCTACATGGTTCTTAATGGCCTCTCCAAGTAAGAATTCATCCGCATAATTCACAATGCCATCACTATTAAGATCAGCTGCCATCAATCCCGCTTTAGTAATCCCAAGGTTATTTACAGCGTTTGTTACAAACCTTTCGATCTCATCAAACGCTTCGACATCTGCATAAGTAACGCTATTGTCCTGGTCAAAATCTGTGGTGCCGTAAAATGCTCCTTCAAGAACCGCTATTTCATTCGGGTCCATAACTCTATCCCGATCATAATCTAACATCCCGAAAATTCTATCTTTTATAGACGAGGTCAGGATTGCGTTTTCCAGAAACTCACGATCTTTTTCATCGCTTGTCCCGTCTCCATTAAGATCTAAAGCTACAACACCATCCGACTGTATTCTGAAAAACTCTTCCATATCACCGGCATCTACATGACCTGTATTATCCACATCAGCTTCATTCATGACGCTATTCCGGGTCATAACAGCAAGTATCAGATCTAGATCCAGTGCGCTAACAATACCATCTTTGTTGATATCTTTCTCAAATCCCGGATCGCTGAATGCTTCGATATCGTCTTCATCAACTTTGCCATCACCATCGAGGTCACTTCTAGCCTCATATATTAGTTGTTCTACCAGAGTTTTCATACTATCCGCGCTAACGTATTGACCTGAAAGATTGAAATACTTGTCTGACAATACCAGGTTGTCCTCATCAAGCTCCACATTATACACATAATTGCCTATCCGCAGATCCCCATATGCCGTGCTTGCAACTGAACCCTCTGATGAAGTCAGAGTAAATGTTCCATCGCTGTTATCCACTATTCCGTAATCAACACCCTGAATCCTTATGGTTGTCATTCCAGCAGAGGCAACAAACCTATATTCTCTGGTAAACGTCGTTTGTCCTGATACTTCGTCATAAACCACTTTAAATACTTTGCTGTCTATCTTCACTTCACCATCTTGTATCGCATAAGTTCTGTCACCGGCAGAAATACTCATGCCGTTTGATGCTATAGTAAAGTTTTCGCCGTTCAACGTCACTAAACTGCCAACGGAAATTATTTCAACTCTGTCTGCCGCGCCCAAATCCAGATCATAGTAATTCTCCATATTGCTTACCAATGCCAACCTATCAGCGGCGTCAATTATCCCGTCTCCTGTAAGATCCGCGTTTTTCAGCATTTCCACATCAACTACTTCCGCGGCATATATGGCTCGATACACTTCATAAGCTTCCTGGGCTTTATCTGATATCTCCCTTAATTCTTTTAAAGCCTGGACTATTTCAACGTCTTTTACGTTTAAGTCATGTTCATCAAGCCTTCCGTCGCCATCAAGATCATACAAGTTGAACAGTTCTAATGAATCTTCCATAGCCTGCACATCGGCGCCATCAACCACACTGTCGTTGTTGGAATTTACAACGTAGTATTGTCCAAAAAGCGCTATGAGCTGACCATCAGCAACCTGACTTTCTATCTGCCTTGTTAGTTCTATTTCACGTCCGGTGAGAATTATCGAATAAATGTCTTCACCTATCTGAATCGCACCTTGTTCACTTGAATAGCTATCCGTGAAGGTTGACAAAACAAATTCGTCACCATTAACATCCACCGTGAAGTCCTCACCGTTAATAGTCAACACTCCGTTACGAGAAATAAGAGTTAAAGAAGATGGATCCTCAACTATCTCTTTTAAGAAAACAATATTACTTACATTATCAACACTTATCTCATAAACTCTTCCACCCAACTCGATTGTTTCTCTTGAAGAATCTGTTTGGTATCTATCAAATCCATCAGCAAAAATATAAACACCTTTGATATTGTCATAAGTAACAGTGTATACTTTACCGCCTACGGTAATTGCCGGTTCTTTGCGCCTGCTAGTAAATGATTTTTCAATTATCAAGTCACCCGAAGGTCTTTCTGTAAGATTATATGTATACCTACCTATCCTGGCCACATCACCTTCGTCCCCATAATAAACTCGCGGATATGCTGTCTTTCTCTCGGTAAATATAAATCTACCATCTTCAGCCTTGCTAATAGCGTAATCGACTCCGTCTATTTCTACCCGATTATTTTCGGAGAAAACACGGCTTCTTTCTTCAATGGTAAAAATACCGTTTTCGTCTTTTGACGCATCAAAAAGGATGTTACCGATCAACAATACATGCTCGCCGTTACTATTTATATAACTATTGACAACATCCCCTGCCGCTGTCTTCAGGGAATATGTCTCCGCACCTCTTTGAGTTAATGCATATTCCACTCCTTTTATCTCTATCCTGTTACCTTCAGCCTTTTGAACATTCGGCTCGGTAAGCGCAAGGAATCCCGAATCTTGATCCACATCAATGTTATACAAATAACCATCGCTTAACCTTACCGTCTGACAAACAAAATCACTTTCAAACTCATTTTGATCATCGCTGAATACATACGTACCTCTGTTGTAATCAAACTCAACTGTATACTCTTTTCCATATACCAAGATTGACGGCAAGCTTGACACCATGCTACTTTTCGCATGTACTTGATCGAGAGCAACCTTGTCAGTTAATGGATATTTTGAAACATTAAATGATTTCCCTTCCAAAAATACTATATTCCCCTGAAATAGACTTGATGCAACTATCTTCCCATCATCAAAAAGACATGTGCCATCTTCTAGTGTTTCTACAACATAAATTTTCCCATCCAACAGAACCGCTTCTTCGTCAAGCACCGAGGCTTCGCTAACAGTCTCATAAAGCGAAATGTTCCCATCTGTATCCTGCAAGACATTGTATTTTATTCCAGAAACTTCGATCGTGTTCCCATCAGATGAACTGGTAGCAATTACAGAGTTACCAACCTTCAGTGTTCGAATGCCTTCCTGCGACTCAACAACATCATATACAAGACTTCCGATCTGCAACCTTTGAAGCGCGACATTTTCAATATTATCCGAAGTTAGTATGCTAGCGGAAGCCACACTAACCATAGGTTCAACCATTGATAAGCTAAGAATACCCTCACTCACAAAAGCCTGATACTTTAATCCTTCAAGATCGGCAAGATCACCCTGCGCAAGTGTGAATTCCTCGATCCCTCTCGCGACTGTAAAGCTTCCATCTTCATTGCTTGCAACTTCGTACTCTCCTCCAGCCAGGCTAATAACCTGATCAGCTACATGCTCACTTGTGTAAACTATTCCCATAGCCTCCGGAACAACAGCAAGCAGAACAACATCACCAGTAGCGTCATTTGTAGTCACAACATATTTTCTCTCCAAGAAACTCACAACTTCTCTCGCCTGATCATCTATTTCACAAGAAATGATTTTAGCCCCATCATCAAAGTTATGTGTTCCATCCGTATTTTTTGTTACCTGTAACTTCAGTGACGGAGTTGTCTCGCCTTGGTATCTTTGTACTAGTATTATCACTTCATCCGCAAGAACTGACGATGTTACCGGCTGCACAATCAACGAGATATCCCCTGTAACTTCATCGGCAATACCTATATCATAGCTAATACCCTCTATGACTATTTTTCCGCCCAAATCATCACTAAGATACCCACTCAATCCGTTGCTTAAGACATATCTTCCTTCGGTGTCTGTACTAACAGTATAATTCATACCGTCGATTGAAAGTACTTGGCTAGCAACCTGATATAGATCACCTGATCCACCCTGCAAAGTGATCTCATTATTAGCTACATCAACTACAATATCATAGACAACATCTTCTAATTCTATCTTATCTGTAGCAGCATTAGAATAGATCACATTCCCTTGATGTTCAAAGGCATATGTCTTAGCTCTATCGTTATACGTAACCGCGTATGTCCTACTTCCTACTCTGATGACCTGATCCGCCAGAATTGAGCTAACCTCAGGAACTTTTACGACAAAAAGCTCCGATGTTATCCCATCCCTGCTAACAACATATTCCGCACCATTAATGTTAATAAAGTTCTCACCCGATTGAGCCGAGAATTGATCTTCGCCGTTATATAACATATATCCTTGAGTCCCGGCATCATAAGAAATTGTATAGAAGCTGCCCTCGATCTTCACGACATCGTCAGTAACAGGCAACCCCGTCAAATGCTTTTCTATCAAGTTTACTTCACCTGTTACATTGTCCACTTCGACACTGAATTCACTTCCGTTAATAACTACTGATCTTTCTTCACCTTGTGCGTCATAACTATTCACACCGTCTGCTATGCTATAGGTTTCGTCAAATGTTATGTCTGATTTCCTTCTCTCATTCGGACTAACTGCCAAAGCGATATACTCTATTATGTCGTCCATACGAGACAAGTCTTCTTCATCGATACGATTGTCGCCTGTAAGATCAGCTACACTTAACGCGTTAAGGAAATAGTCCCTATCAGATAATCCGCTGGCGATGTTATAATCCAGCTTACCGTTATTGTTGTAATCCATTTCATATCTATAGGTAGTGCTATATCCGGATGTTTCTTTAACCTGATTCATAAGCTTTTTACTGACATAGTAATAAGCTACATCTTTTACACGTTCGACATCTGAGAAATCCACCTGGTTAACCGGTTCTAATTCCCCCTGTCCGTTATCGTATTCATTAATGAAACTGTATATTTCATCAAGATCAGCATTATCAACGATCCCGTCACCATTAATATCCGCCAATACGTCATACTGGCCGATATAGTTTTCCACATAAACAATATCATCCTCTCCGACTACATCAAGCCCAAACATGCTGTATTTATCTATTTTAGCCTCTAGCGCATCTACGTCGTCCAGCCAAATAACCCCATCCCCATTAACATCTACCGTCGCCAGATTAAATTCGGTCTTATTAACAAAAACTTCGCGGACTTGCACACTATGATCAATGCCAATATTCGTAAACTTGAATTCAATATCATGTTCCCCTTTACTCAAGTCCAACCTAACACTTCCTTCAACATATTTGGCGTCATTGCTTCCGTCTAATTTAATCGTGTTTCTATACATCCCGTCTATATAAACCTCTACTTCATATCGGAACCCGAGAGGAAGATCAGCCCCTGAATATTTGCGTGCTGAAATACCTACATAATAACTTGCGGAATTTTCAATATCATACGCATAAGTTAAAACGGCATCTTTGGTTGAAGAATACATACTGTCGTATTCAGCGGTGAATTGGGCTAAAGTCTGTACGCTGGACGCATCCTTTCTCCCCTCTAAAATGCTACCTTCCGGCCAAAGTGGGTCATCAACTTTACTCCCCGGCCATATCAACTCATAGGCTTTCTCAACAAACTCTACGTCTACTTCGTTCACTAATCCTTCATCGACCTGACCATCATCACTTAAGTCATTTAAATTATAATTATCATAGTTCCTATAACTGTTCATGATTATCGCATAGTCTTCTTGATCTACCAGGCCATTACCATTCAGATCGGCATCTTTAAATGTCTCTTGCAAATTCCAGTCATATTCATCAAAAACTCCGTCGCCATTTCTATCTCCAAAAGCACCTGTTTCGACCAGGTTATCGTAATAGGCGATAATCCCCTGCATCTTGTACATGTTCTCGAGCCACGCAGCATCCGTGTCATCGATAACACCGTCCGCGTTCAGATCATACAAATACACCAATGAATCCAGAGCTTCCTGCAACTCTTCGATATCTTCCGTATCAATGTAACCGTTGTTCCTATAACCTTCTTCATCGTCCCACTTACTGTTTTCTCGCAAATCAAACTCAATAGCTTTATTCTGAAGGTAATTATCTCTTGAGATCACAACCACTTGAGCCAGAGCCTCTTCATCAGAATACTCAACGCCATCTATCTCAACATGAAAAGTCATGTCGTGATACAAAAGCGTGTCTCTCATAGTCTGGACATCCTTCGCGTTCACTATGCCATTTTCATCATGATCGGCTCGATTTACCAATACCTGCTTATCAATATTCGTCTGTATAACTTCCGCGTCAGACACGTTAATATATCCATCGCCATCAACATCCACCATACTGGTTTGTTTTATTGTTATCTGACCATCGCCGATACTGTAAACCTTAAATAGGTTTTCACCTATCTCTATCAGGTCAGAACCTTCAATGCTCACATAAACATCTTCATTATCTGCTTTGTTAACAAAAGTCCAGGTGTCATCCTCAAAAGTTATATCAAATTGTCCCACAAGAGCAATCTCGATCACGCCTTCCGCGCTTGTATACTCTTTCGGCTGTTTAAAAATTCGTATACCTTTAGTAATAGTGTCCTGTTCTACTTCGTATGTAATACCATCAATAACAACTTCATTTGATATTACTTCCACAGTAACCCCGTTATCGCCTAACAAGGTCCATGTTTCATCTCCATGAGCTGTTACGTTATAACTAACTCCTTCAAGCTCTATGATCTGGTTATAAACTGTCTCACTGCCATCAGGACGAACACTTAGGAAAATGTGATTTGAATCCGCGCTAAGCTTGTTTATGGTATACGTTGTATTATTAATTCCAACTTCCTTGCCACCATCAACAGAGACAATTCCGTCTCCAAAAATATATTCACTACCGTTAAATGTAATGTCATATACAACATCCTGTAGCTCTATTGCCATCCCTTCGGTTTCAACACTCGAAGATGGAGGAAGGGCGAGCGAGATATCACCTGTTATGATATCTCTATCAACATTATATTGAACACCTGCCAGTGTTATCGAGTCCGTCGCGCCTTCAGCTACTAAAGACCCGGAAACCAAATCGGTAAAACTGTAAACTCCTGTTGCGGTTTCGGAGACATTATAAACAACCCCAAGCTCGCCGCCTACTCTGATCTGGCTGTTACCCAAGACTTCTGTCGCACCGGAAATGTCTCTATCCATATTGATAACGCCGGCAGTTTCACTGATAACATATGGCTTATTACCCAAAATAACGTTATTGCCAATACTGTTGATCTGGGCTATATTGCCTAAAATATCCGTAAAAATATAATTTTCACCCTCTTTTGTGACGGTATAAACAATATCCTCAAACTCTACTTGATTTGCCAACTCTTGTGAGCTGACCACTTTTTCAGCTATCAATGTAATGCTGTCCTCTACCGGATAATCTTCTACCACGCGATAAGATACCTGTCCCAGAACAACATCTCCGTCCGAGCTTAACACGTCCTCCGCAGTGTCAAAAAGATTAACAAATCTGTATTCGTCACCAACAACTGATATTTCGTAAACACTTCCCGCTACCTTCATAATATTTTGAGACACAGCCATACTCGTTTGCCCCATCTCTGTAAGCACAAGGCCATCCTGTTTCTCTGTTACTAGATATCGACTGTCATTTATGGATACTTCACTATTCACGTCAGTTTGCGTGGAATTATTTTCATTTGTTGTTTCGGTAAATGTGAAAATGCCTGATTTTTTTGAAATTGAGTATACTTTGTCTCCGATAGAAATTAGATATCCAGGAATCTCAAAACCCCGTGATAATTTTTCCTTAAGAACAATATTGCCTTGAGGGTCAACTACCTGAATATCGTAAATAACATCATCTATAGAAACGGTACCTGTATTAACATCGCTATCATATGTAACCTGACTATCGGCGGTAGATTCAAATGTATAAATTCCATCCTGCAAATTTACCGTGTACAACACATCGTTTAAATACATTGAGTTGGATTCTTCCGGTAAATCGGATACAATATTAGCTTTTTCGGCGATAGAAATGTTATTTTGATCGTCTTTAACAACGTTATAAGTTCTGCCATCAAATACAAATTGATTTTCGCTAACCGCTATCTTATCAAAAGAGTCCTCTATGCTTGTTAACTCAAACTCTCCGTCACCCACCTGTCTTATATCGTATATCGTACCATTAAAATTCACCATCGGACGCTCTCTTTCCACTCCGACTTTAAACATCGGGGTGAAAATCATCTCGCTGTCTGAATAGGTAAGTCTATATTCGTTCGATCCGATAATAACCTCAGATCCGGAATTCGTCGTATCAATAAGAACTGCTGCGTTAAATACATCTACCAGCTTATATTCTGATCCATTTTGAAGAACATCATATACTTTGTCGCCGGCAAAAATGAATTGTTTATCATCATCAACACTATCGCTTATCATCGCTATTTTCGTTAAAGTTATTTGTCCAAAAGAGGGATAATCTTCTGTTATGCTATATTTGCGGCCATCTATGTAAACTTCATTTCTCGCCTCGTTACTGTTCCATATATCAGCCCCATCCTGAACATTAACAAATTGATACTTCCCGTCAACTACACTAAACTCATACAAAGAAACCTCATCGCTGGATCCAACAATGCTTACATTGCCACTTTCACTAACAATTCGCTCTTTAGCATATATGTCCCTGTCTGCCTGATCGATCACACCATTAATATCTAGATCGGCCCGTATGTCGTAGACCTGATCTTCTATAACTAAGTTGCCCAACAAACAATTCGTTCCTTCTTTCCACCTTATACGTATTGTATGATCACCGGATGCCAGCTCCTGCCCCATTAACTGGCCTATATTAAACCGTCTTGCGTCTTCAACAATTGAGAATTCTCCAACCGGCTCATCCATGCTATCAATGAAAACTTCAAAAATATGGATGCCATACTCATTCCCCTGACCTCTTGTTTCAAAACCTATGTCATATAAGCCCTGACCGTCAAGATTAACCTGGTAATCAATGTAATAATCCGTGTCATTATCGTATGTGGCGCTGATCGATAGATTATCCCCAGATCCAACCACGGTAAACCCCTGAATATTCGTATTTTGATCTACACCTACAACCACAGGGCCAACTGACCCAAACGCGTCATTTATTATCTGATCATCTAACATATCTATAGAGTTACTACCGTCTAAGTCTGAAAAAGCGTCCTCACTAATAGTTACAATACCAGCACCATCAACAACAACATCATAAATAATTCCATTAACTTCAATTGTATCACCTTGGCTCTCATACCTACTTGTCCCGTCCGCGAATACATAACCTCCATCCAAGCGTTCAATAACATAGTAATCCAGTTCGCCAAGTACTATCTTTTGGACTTCCTCTATGGCAAAATCTACCAGTTGCTCTTTAAGCACCATCGCGCCGCTTTCATCATCGATTGAAACCAAATATTCTATGCCGTTCATGTCCACCAGCATATCAGCTGTGTTATACACAGATCCATCTTCTCCCTCAAAAACATATTCTCCATTGGCAAGCATTCTCACCATAAAAATATCTCCATCAAGATCAACAGTTTTAATATCCTGTGTATTCGGTCTTAAAAGTTCCCACCGGAGGAAATCGTCATCATTTACTATGCCATTGTTATCTAAATCCGTACGATTATCGTATCTTGAATCTATCAAACTAATCTCTTGAATACTGATTTGGGCCGGGTCATCCCCTACATACTTGGTCTGATTTGACCATAAAAGGTTAACGTCATTTACCCCTTCTTCCAGGTAAATTCTTAAAGTCCCTGTTTCCGAATCTGTTCTGTTGGCATCAATCCTGATGTCTCCCACTCTCTCATCATCATTAACTGAAACATTTAAATTAACCCTGTAGAAATCCGGAAGTGATATTGTGGAGATTTCTTTTGCTGACAATGAAAGATCATAATAACCCGCTTCTTCCACTTCAAATCTATAGGTAAGTTTACCTGCTGTACCGTCACTCGTTATCGCGTCAGTCTCAGGATTTAGCAACCAATCACCGGACGTAACATAACTAGCTCCTCCGGTAATCGCAAATTGATCATACGAAACGGCTTTCTCCATATACTCTTTATCCGCCGCGTCAATTACTCCATCCAGATTCACATCTGCGATTAGATGTTCGGTAAGTGTTATTGCATCATTATAAGTTGAATAAGAAATGATGTACTCTTTACCGTTTGCAAAACTCACAGTATTGCCGCTGGCAGAGCTCTCAATTTCCACTCCATCGACATCGATAAAACCATACATTCCATCGGCATATTTAACAACATGATAGCTAGCCCCATCTAAAGTAATGACATATATATCCTGAGTTTCCGGATTCTGCATCTGCCATAATTTAACATCCTCATGATTAACTACTTCGTCTTTGTTAAGATCCGCACGAGAAGATACGCTACTGTCCTCTAGAATAACGGCACCAACCTGCAATATCGACTTATCCTCACCACTCCCCAAAGTTAAGGCCATCGCCTCCTTATTCATCCAAACAAGTTTGATCTCGTTTTTGCCTTCTTTTAAAGACAGGTTACTCGCCTTAGCCGTATGATAATCCCCACCCGCGTCACTAGAAATACCTGCATGCACCTGCAAATACCCGTTAACATATACGCCTACATCAAATGGAACATATGCGGCAAGACCACTAATATCTTTTGCGAACACTTTAAGATCATAGTTACCTTCTTGCGGCACATCAAAGGTATACTGAAGATACGCGTTAGGACCGTCTTCGACGGTACATAGAGACTCTCCGTCTAAAGTGTCCCATGAATCCCCCTTAAGATCATAATCCATTACATTCTTCACATCATGATATAACCCGGCACCCGCAACCACACGCTCAAGATCATCCGCGTTCATTTGACCATCAACGTTAACATCTATATCAATATCCTCTACCAACTGCAACGCACCGGATGAGTCCTGCGTAATATTGTACCATTTGCCATCGGCCAGATTAACAGCATGAGACGTACCGCTATACTCTACCCCCATAGAGTCAGTGGTTTCATATGTTCCATCATAATTCTTTTTAATAAAATAGTTCTGACCACCTACCGAGACTCTCTTCCAATCCATTGTAGCCGGTCTCTCTAGCTGCCATTCGTTTAAATCAGCAGCATCAACTATTCCATCGGCATTAATATCCGCATGTAAGTCGGAATTTATATCTCTTACTGTCATCGCAACAATGTCTAAATCTGCTTTATCAATCCCAGATGAAGAATCATCTTTATTGACCCAATCAATATCTATCGCATTGTATCCTTCCTCCAAATACAAGTTGATCGTACCTGATTCGTAATCCATTTTTTCAGCAGGGATTCTGATAGACCCTTTCTCGCTGTTGTTAACAAATACCCTTATTTCGAATTTATAGAGATTCTCCAATGTAACCGAAGACAAATCTTGCACATCAAGCTTGAATTCATAATTACCTGCTGCCGGAACAGAAATAACGTGACTGAAATCAACACCCGACACATCCTCATTTATTCTGCCTTTAGATTGATACAGTTCAGCATTTTCACTGATGTAATCTTTATCCTCGTCTGTTACAAAACCATCAAGGTTTGCGTCAGCAAGTAAATGCCGGACTAAAGTAATCTCTCCCGATGAGGCATCCTCAAAAACAATATACTCTATACCATTCACGCGGACAGTATTGTCAGTTTTTGACAAAGAAGTAACACCTTCTTCCGTTGCTACACCATAACTGCCATCAAAATGTTTAGTAACAAAATAGCTCACGTCTTCGATTGATATTTCCTGTGTATCCACTAATGCCGGTCTGGATTCCTGCCAAATTCTTTCATCGGAGGCATCAACTATATAATCTCCGTTAATATCCGCTCTTGCGTCTATCGCGCTGTCCCTGATCACAAGATCGCCTAGCTGAATCTGATACTGCTCCGCCAATTCCGCGGAATTAACCCATTCAAATTTGATAGTATGCTCACCCGCGGCTAACTGTGCGGCAATCGTATCGACTGAGACTTTCCCATCGTCCAAAAGTATCCTCATATCATCCGACAGTTTAGCATCGTCAACATACACGTCAACATTAGCTCTGTATCCGTCTTTCAGCGCACCAATATTTTGCACAGGAAGGACTATCTCATATTCCGAGTCGACATCTATAAACACCTTGTACTGAACAAATTTATCGCCTGCTTCCGAGACAACCAAACCTGTCAGGGTTTCGTTAACCGCGGAACCCTTCGTGGAATAGTTTAAACTGTTAACAGCCGTTTGTTCTAGCTGGGAATTCTCAAACAGCATTAATTCGTCAGCCTTATTCAAATATCCATCCCAATTAAGATCGGAAACCATATGCTCTTGCAGACTTAATTCCCCTGTCAAATTATCTTCTTTTACCATATAGTCTATACCGTTAATTTTCACATTTCTTGCCTCAGGCGAAGCAACAAATGTCTCTCCGGTGTCCGAGGATACTGTATATGAACCATCATTATTGGCAAGAAGGTAATAACTACCTCCAGCGATCGACACCATCTGCGGATTATCCAAATTGATCTTATTCTTCTGCCAGGCGATCATATCCCGGCTATCAACTATTCCATCACCCGTCAGATCAGTATGCTTATCTATCGTAGAATCCTGAATAAACATATCTTGTAATTGCAATACCGCGGTACCATCGGATTCATCCAGATTATTCCAGACTAAATTAACCTCATGAGAACCTACGTCCAATCTTATCTGAGAAAGAACACCGGTATTTACATCAGGAGAGTTACCATCAATCCGGATATCGTCCACTTTGACACCATCCACGAAAACCTCGACATTTAACTTATAGCCTTGCTGTGGAGCGTTATCATACGATAGGTTCGCCGCGTGTATTCCTATGTCATAATACCCTGTTTCGTCAATTTCAAACTCGTAACCAATGGATTCATTATCCTTGTCTGTGTAAAGCGATTTTCCATCAGCATAATATTGCCAAGCGCTACCCTGTTTAAGAGAATACTCATACCCGTATTGTACAGACAAATACTTTTCGACATTCGCATCCATTATCGCCGTATCTTGAGCATTGACCTCTCCATCTATATTAACATCCGCCGCAAAATGCTCTTTTGCCGAAATGTTGCCCGTAGTAGCACTCGTGGAGATTAGGTACTCTGTACCGTCAATTGAAGCGATATTATCGGCATTCATACCATAGTTGAGGACCGTTCCGTCCTCAATGTTCGTAAAAGTATAGCTATCATTTTGGTTGTATGTCGCGTAGTAAGTTTTACCACCTAACTCGATTTCATGAACATCTTTAGTCGAAGAATAGCCTTGTTGAAAAACATCAAGATCAGCACTATTAACAATGCCGTCTCTATTAATATCCGCCGCGGCATTCTGGATCCAAACATTTCTAACAGCGAGCGTCGAATCTGTACCCATATCGTTCGTCCAATTGAAACGAACTACATGCTTACCGGCTTCCAGAAAAACCTTCATGCTGTCTCCATTATATAGGAGGGGGTCCCAGGCAACATTCAACGTATCTTGATAATCACCGTTGAGATACGTGTTTATATCAAACGATCCTTCCGCATTATTAACCAGATTCTTTCCGCTCAAACCGACATAGTAATACCCGGTTTCTTCAACATCCAATTCATAAGTTAGATCAGAGTTCGTCTCTGCGACCAACGTTTTTCCATCAACTTCCCATATACTTCCCCGGGCTAACGCAACGTCATCCACAGCGTCTTTTACAACCGCCTGTTGTGCATATAGATCCTGCAGGAGTATAGCATCACCGGCATCAATAATACCGTTTTTATTGACATCACTGGCCAAATACCTGATTAAGTCAACATTTCCTTCACTATTCGGCTCGGTGATCAAGCATACAATATTTTCTCCGTCTACATCAACTGTAACAAACTTTCCGTTTCTATCGCTTACAAAGGTATTCTGGCCATCTGCCACGGTATATGTGTCATCTATATTCTTGATAACGTAATATTCTGAACCCTCAAAATCTACAACATCAATGTTTGACGATGTTGCGAAACTTTCCCGGAAGATCTCCAGATCATTTTCGTCCACAAATCCGTCACCTGTAAAATCGCCTCGGTTATCATCTTCCCTCAAGAAAACATCACTAACAGAAAGAACGGGTGAATGTCCAACAATGTCCGCGTTTTTCCACTTCAGCTTAATATCTTTTGCCCCACTGGTTAGCCCTGCAAGTTTAACTGTCCCTTCAACGTATCCGGCATTATTGCTTTTGACGGAAATAGTATCCATATACTCATCATTGACGAAAACATCCACCTCAAACTTATACCAATCGGAATCGACAGAACTCAGATCTTGTGCGTAAATGCCTAGTTCATAATCAGCATTTTTTATTACATCAAATCTATACGTGATATCGGCAGCAGCCGATGTCTTCATCGCCTGTCCGTCTTCCTGCCAACCTGATGTTTTATAAATATATCCTGTAGCATCCTTTATAACAGGTTCATTAATTATCGCGTTACCTATAATCGCCCAGTCTGAGAAATCCACGCTGCCATCTTTATTGAGGTCTACTTGCATATCCTCAACAAGTCTTATAAAACCATCTTCATTCGGCCCGACTATCAAGTAATCTAGGCCGTTAACACTAATCACATTTGAACCTATTTCATTAGAGTATTCTCCATTGAGCGTATATACGCCGGAATCTCTATCAAACTTTACGTTATATATCTCGCCGGCCAATGTTATAACCTGGTCGGCTACTGTATTACTTGTCCTTGGGGCGGAATTGAATATTGCAAGATCCGCCCCATCAACTCGACCATCTCCGTTAATATCCGAACGTTTAAATTCTGCATAAAGCTGAATAACTTCATCATATTTCTCGACATCGTCATTATTTAGCAATCCATCACCCGTCAGATCAGAATTTTCGTCATACAAAACATCTTCGAGAACAATATCCGCTACTTCCATGGTCGTATATATATTTTCTCCAACATCTGTATCCCCATCCTGGTTCATGTCTATGTTTCTGGTGCCTGCGTTAGTCCATTTAAATTCGATTTCATGAGACCCGCCTGTCATGTATATTTCTTCAGAGCCTTCATTGAATTGATACATGCTACCCAAAACAGTGAAATCCCCTCTCAGCACTCCATCCACATAAACGTCAATTTCATATAACCCTGACTCAGGCATTGAAAGTGTGCTAAAGCTTCTTGCGGTTAATCCCACCTTATGTTCACCGGTTCTATCTACCGTTACATTGTATTTTATGGAATATTGTGAAACACCGCTCTGGGCAAGGGTATATAAGGTGTCTCCTGTTGACTCAAAATTGTTGGCTTCATACAGATCATTCACGACGTCAACATTGAATGTCTTCGCTCCAAGTGCGGATATTATACGTTCTCTGTCATCTTCATTTATGACTCCGTTCGAATCTATGTCGCGTCTCGCGAGCATTATGGCCAACTCTTCTACCAGAGTCACATCGGAGGCATCGATAACACCATCAACGTTAATATCTCCATCCACAAATCCGTCATTATCTGAATCCTGACCGAACAATGCCAAAGCGTCCAGATAACTTTCTAGATCTCTTGAGTCAATAATGCCATCCGCGTTAATATCTGACCTATCTTTCATTTCAAGCGGGACTTCATTGAGAAATGTTAAATTCTGATATGTAAGCTTTATTATCTCCGCATCATATGAACTGAGCACGTCATCTTCAGCGCCGACTTCATAAACATCATAGTCATCAAAGCGGACAGGGTCTATCCCCTCCGGCAGATCATTTGTATCAAAAACACCATCGTTGTTTTTGTCCAACAACTGGAACAACTCAACTGTCATTTCCAAATCAGCCATAAGACCGAGCTTTATGTAATCCATGTTTCCTGTTGTCTCTATCTCATTCTGAATGGCACTAATATCGTTCCAGTTTAATTCTCCATTCGGCAGCACACTCTTTATAATATTATCTCCATCAATATCCATAGCCCTTACAGTCATTATAGTTTTTATGTCCCCGGCATCTATAGCTCCGTTCCCATTTACATCCGCCAATGGGAATCTGGATTTAATGCTTTCAAGTTCCAGAACATATTCCATCTTATCCAAACTGATATCCTGCATATATGTAATAGCATCTTCAAGTTTT
Source organism: uncultured Planctomycetia bacterium (assembly GCA_964482475.1). Taxonomy (GTDB): domain Bacteria; phylum Omnitrophota; class Gorgyraeia; order Tantalellales; family Tantalellaceae; genus JAHJBY01. The sequence continues at coordinate 108,977 of CAYZXR010000001.1, forward strand.
TCTCCATCCGCGAAATCAACCTTTCCATTACCATCAATATCGGACAGGCGCTGAATAGCATCCAGTCTCATAGCTTCATCCAGCTCTACCTGTGATAGTGCATTGCCAAGGTTATCCACTCCCACAAACATCGCTTCATCTGAACTATCAACTAAGCCATCAAGGTTAAGATCACATCTTTCAATATCTAATTTACTGGTAATTGCCGCAAGAATTATTGTTCTATCTATGGCATCTATCACACCATTGCCATCGATATCTAAAGTATTGTTTATAAACGCTTCTCCTACTTCTAAACTAACTTCATCTTGAGCGTTAACCCATTCGTATTTGACCGTGTAGTTACCTACTGCTAAATCCATGTTTATGGACTCCTGCACATAATTCAATTCATTGCCATCAAAAAGAACTATTCCTTTGTAAATTCCGTTCACATACATTTTTATTTCAAAACGATACCCCTCAGGCAGTTTCTCACCCTCATAACTCTTAGCTGCCATGCCGATATCGTAATTACCCGCGTTAGCAACAGCAAAATCATATTCAATGAACCCGTTATCCGCAGCTACCGCGAATTCACCATCAAAAACAAAGTTGTCCGTACCAACAGCATCCGCTCCACTTACCGACAAATTGTGTATACCAACCAGGTTTTCTAGAGCCGCAGTGTCGAATATATCTACTCGTCCATCCATATTGACGTCCGCAGTTTTCTCTCTAAAAGCAACTTCTCTGAATGTTTTTAGATCGGATAGCGATAAATTTCCATCTCCATCCAAATCAATGCAATAGTCCTTCAAAGCCAAGTAGATATCAACATCATCCTGATTTATCTGACCGTCTTTATTTATGTCAGCTGTTGCTAGTTCTTCCGGCAATATTTCCTTATGTGATAATCCAATAAGCGTATCTAACATTCCTACGTCCAGATCGTCTACAACTTCATCTCCATTTAGATCTTTATAATTCTCCAAAGCTGTCTCAATCTCTCCCACGGTAAGTTCAATATGCAGAAGATCATTTAACCCCTGAACAAATACATTCTTCTCATTGTCCGTTTTTTCCCGGAAACTGGCCAAAGGATATGGGTAATTCTTGTGTAAATAGTCAATTAACATGTAACTGCGTAAATATTCATTTCTATCCAGATAATTTAACGCGCCGTCAGCATTGATATCAGCGATGTCATCCATAATTAACGTCAAATCTTTTTCATCAATATTTGAATCCACCAGATAATCTCTATTTGGATTGTTTGGATTCTCGGCATATAAAATGGCTAATGCCCCTTGATCCATCCCCAACTCTTCGGTAATGATTCGCGCGCTGTCCGCAAAAAACGCTCTAACCTGTGTAATGCGAGCAACATCTTCCTCGTCTACATACCCATCTCCGTTAATATCGCCTCTGGCAATAAACTCATAATTCGCGACCTCATCTGTTCTGGCAACAATCACATCCAAAATGTTTATCTCAGGTGGATCCTCTCCTGTTAAATCTTCTACCACATCAGCATTTTTAATGAATTCTGAAGAGTCTAATCTGTAATACAAATTCAAGCTATTAGCTAATTTAGTTAAATCGTTGCTATTTATCTCGCCCTCTTCGCCGGTTTCATCAAAAATATCCATGCTACCGTTTGCCATGATACTCAACAAGAGTTTATCCTGATCATCATAGAGCCTGTCACCGTTCAAGTCTGACTGGGCCAGGATGTTTAAATCTCTTAGTATGTTATAGTCTCGACTGTCAATATCCCCGTCTGCATCCAAATCGACAGTTAAAGTTAAATTGTTTAGGATTTTCCTAAAACTCTCGACCTCCTTGATATCAAGATTGTCAAAAGCAGCAATAGACTGAGGTGCAGTGAAAAGGGCTACCTTGCCGGATGTGTATGTTGAATCTGTTGTATCAATTACTTTCTTACCATTTACTGTAACCTGCAGCACATCTCCAATAGCCCGTATCTGTAGATCATAGGCTTGATCCTGCTGCGCTTCGATAAATGCTGTCTCAATGATCTCAAATTCATTACCGGTACGCTTTCTTAAGAAAACTTTCCCCTCATTAGCGTTAATCATGACATCATAATAATGCTGCGGATCCATCGCCCTGAGAATAAGTCCCCCTTGAGCCTCGGTTGAGGAATCAAGAGAAATTTGAGTGTTAATAACAACGTCTTCAATATCGCCGATATTCGCTTCAGCTCTATGCATCATAACGTCATATTCTTTTTGAACAAACTGACCGCCGGCTACCTGCCAGTCTCCACCGTCAGCATACGCGGTTAATGATACAACATCTTCACTATCAAAAGTTTCCGTAGAGATGTCCTGCATAATACCCAAACCTCTGTCTGCAGGGACTGTCAGCTGATCGACAAAAAGATTATCAAAATCAGCCCTTGTAGCTGATCCGGTAAAAAGACCTACCTTGCCGGAATCATATGTGTATCCAAGGTCTTCAGCAACTACCAGTTTTTGCCCATCAACCCAAACTTCAAAATGGTTATCGACTACTCTCGTTCGGACAACATAGTATTTTTCTCTGTCAACCGGAAAAGCAACACTTTCAATAACAGTTATTTCACCATTTACTTTTTTGCGAACCTGTAATTTGTTTTCTTCACCATTCAAAACTACATCATAATAATTTGCCTCGTCAACCATCCTGAATGTAATACCACCAACCATATCTGAAACGCCTTTAAACGTAACGCCACAAGCTATATCAATATCTTCGATGTTTTCAGACTCAAACTGTGTAAGATATGTCCCCTCAACGATTGAAACCTGTCCATAAACACCATCTTCAAAAACCCAAGAACCACCATCTTCATATTCTGTCCAACCTAGAATTTCTGATGCCTCAAAATCTTCGTTCACAACAGAACTGAGTCTATTCACACCTTCTACATACGTAACCGACGTTAGTCTCTGCAGCACGTCTACTATTTCTTCCGGTGTGAGAACAATATTAGCAAGCTGCAATTTAGACTCTACGGATTCTTCCGTAATCAAATCCCTTCCATCTATTACACCATTGTTGTCTTGATCCTGAATGATGTAATTCTTTTCATAGATCAACGCGATAATTTCCCTCATATCACTTATGTCTTTGCTATTAACATTACCGTCCCCATTAACATCTTTGTAGTATTCAACACTCTCAAGAAAGAAATTCTCATCTTCTTCATCAATATCCCCGTCTTTATCAACATCAGCAAGTGTTTTTACACGTCCCGTAATGACTTGCTGTGAATATACAGCCTCATAAACACCTTGAAGACGAGCCATATCCAGATCGTTAACATCTCCATATATGTCATCCAAAACACCGTCGTGACTTATATTTGAAGAGCCGTAGTATGAATTGGCATCCAAAATGAGTTTGATATCAGTATAATCGATTTTGCCGTCACCGTTCACGTCAGACAATGCCTCTTCATAAGGCTTTACATTCAATTGCAAGTACAGTGAATCTAAGGCGAATTTAACAAGAGATAGGTCATTTTCACTAATAACGCCGTCACTATCAAGATCGGCCGGATCTGTTTCTCTAAATGGAGTTAACTCCGATATTTCTTTTATACGGGATACGGCAATATCTCTACCTTCCAAAAACTCAATACTATTAGCTAACTCCACATCGTCTTTATTATCGATCACCCCATCGTTATTTATGTCAGCAGTACCATACAATTCACTTTCATCTATAATCGTGTCGTAATCTACGATATCTCCCTCATTAATAAAACCATCTCTATTTATATCTGAATTTGCTATATTTTTTATTTTTGCCAGATTATCTGATGACGTTTCCACATAATCGTTTAAAGCGGAAAGAATAGCGTGATCTACTTGATCCACCACACCATCCTCATTAAGATCGGATGACAGCAAATTACTCGCAAGCATATCATTCCAAGATGTAGAGGCTTTGATCTGTATATTATCAAAAATGCTATCAGCATTTTCTGTCATTATACCGAGTTTGCCACTGGTAAATGTAACATCAGAAAGTTCTGCTTTTTTGATATTATCCAAATACACTGAAAAATTTACGCCGGATGCTTCCACCTTCAAGGAGTAATTCGGATCTGTGAAAACCTCATCGGAGATGTTTTCGTTGGAGATTATAACATTAACCCCATCAACAACTTTGCCGATCTGAAGTTCATCATATATGTTATTAGTTCTAACAATTTTGGCATAATAATAATTGTTCGCGTCGGACACTCTGAAAACTATACCGGCCTCACGCGCAGAAGAGCCTGTACCGCCGATCTTTACATCTGTTTCAATGGTAAAATCATCCCAATATTCAAAACCAATAGTTGATAACCCGGTTTGATTTTCTTGTTTATAAACACCGTTCCCGGTCGACCACGTACCTGAGACAGAAGTCCACTGTGAAGCATCCCAGTCATCAAAGTTCTCTACCAAGGTGATCGGTGTTTTTATTGAGTCTCCCTGCAGTTCAACTGTCCCTAAAATACTCAGAGCTTTAATGGCGTTCTCTTCAGTTAAACTGACAAGTTCTCCATCCACATCTACATCAAAAACAATATTTTCCGTGCCTAAAATGGCCATCATTGTTTCAATGACCTCTCTGTCCATTCTGGAGCTTTCATCGTCAGAAACACCATCGGCATTAACATCTAAATTATGTTTAGCAGTCTCATATCCCACAATATCCGAGAGAATATCTGTATCAATCTGGTCTACTGCCCCATCTTTATTGATATCGCCTGAAACATTGAAAAATGCATTTTCTATCTGAACTCGATAGTTTCCCGCCTCGTCACTGGCAACGTTCTTAAATCTAACCGTATGGTTTCCTGCCTCGAGTTCCAGTTTCATTGAAGCAATTTCGTATTTACCGGTAGTTAGATCTACCGCGCATATACCACGGCTTTCTCCATTAACAATGACTTCGATTTCATGTATGCAACCATCCGGTAGCTCTGTTTGGTAATTTTTCAAACTCAAACCTAGATCATATACTCCGGCAACAGCAGCTTCAAAACCAAAATCATAGTACCCGCCCGTAACATCTGATATTAAAGTCGTACCAAGTCTTTCGACATCACTCGTATTGTACGCATACACAGCCGGTCTCTCAGTAGATGATCCGCCCATCATCAGATTCAAAAGATCTTGATCCGCGGAATTTATCTGTCCATTACGATCGAGATCAACGTATGGAGTATACGCGAGGCGTTGTACTATCGCGAGATCAACAAGATCCGTAAAACCATCGGCATTGACATCCACAAAACTTTCAGCTATCTGAACATCATTCTCATCCACACTACCATCACTATTAAGATCTGCGGCCGCATATTCATCCAAATCAACCATAGCCCTCTTATACGCGTCCGCAACAATGATTTTGAGAATTTCAAGATCATCTTTATTAACATTGCCATCTCGATTAAGATCCGTCGATAGATAGTCAACAATATTCTCTAAGAAATAGTCGACATCAGCATAATCAACTACTCCATTGGCATCCAGATCTGACGGATCATACGCCTGTTCTTCCAGCTTCAATGTGAAAACTTTCTTTATATCATTTACTATCCGATATGATTCATCTTCGTTTATAACACCATCGTTATCCACATCAACCACCTGATTCAACAACACTAATGACGCCTCAAGATCCTGCTGATCGATCACCCCATCACCTGTTATGTCCACCTTGATAATATCCTGTGGATTCATCATATCGACTCTATACAACAAGTTCAGGATTGCACTTAATCGATTAATATCTTTTTGGTCTATTGAACTATCCGCGTTAATATCCTGTTTATCAAACAGTTCGATTGACATATTTAAAATGCGTATATCTTCTTCATCAACCCTTAAGTTATTATTTATATCGACTCTATCAAGTTCGACCTGTTTAATCCGCATTAGCTGCGCTTCGGCAATAACTTTAAGCCTTTCCCAATCATTCCAATTAACTTCTCCATCATTATCAAGATCAACATAATCTTCAAGAAGCTCTACCGCATAAAGAACATCATTGTTGTCTACACCATCGATACCGTCAATATCCAACATGTCGATATAATCTTTTGTGGATGTCTGTAAAGTTCCCGCCAATTTTGATAAACGCAAGGCCTCTGAGATATCAGCTCCGCTGATGGTATGATCCTTATTAACATCGTAAAGCTCAATATAATTGAATTCATCTACATCATCTGAATTCACTCTGCCATCGCCACTAATATCAGCTTTACTAATGGCTACCCAAATACCTTTGTCATCTGCACTATTTGCCAACTGCTGTATTGCGATTAGAATGGCATAATCCTTCTGGTCGATAACCCCATCATCGTCAAGATCAGTATTAAGAACTTCCGCGCCGGTGACGTAATTTAGATCAGTATTGGTCTTTAATGAGAAATCATCAAATGAAACTTGGGTCTTTTCTGAATATATCCCAACATTTCCAGCTATGAAATCACCATCATATTCCTCAACTTTCAGCTCACCGTTAACATATACCTTGATTTCATCGCCATCAGTTTTAACACGGAGGGCGTACCAGAAATTATTATCTATACCATACTCGATCTCAGCCGAATCTAATTCATGATAAATACCATTAACGTATTTTCCAAGATACACCTTGTCATCTTTCAATGTAGCAACGTAATAATTTTGGCTATCTTGCACACAAAATCTTATTCCCGCTTCCTTATTATATGTATTAAATTTGACTCTTGTTGCTACATCAACATCTTCCCAACTATTGTAATATCCAATTTCCGCGTACGCTGTTCCAACTGTATCGCTCTGTTTTTTGACTCCTTGAGTGCTTTCCCATACACCTGAAATATCCGTCCATACATTTGAATCTGAATCAAAAGAATCAACAAACTCAATATCCGCACCTACTCCGTTTAATGTCTCAGAAACACCTTGCAAAGCAATTAACCCTTTAACTATCTCATCCTGTGAGATTCCAATAGTTGTATCACCAATTTCAACAGATCTCGAGAAATCAACGCCCTCAGCATCAAGAAACGCTACAATCTCTTCCATCCTTTCAACATCGGCTATGTCAGCAAACCCGTCTTCAACCAAATCAAGCTTGTTAAGTTTAGCTTCTATCATCGAAATATCCTCGCCATTAATAAGACCATCCTTATTAATATCCGCGGATTCGTACCATACTAGATCTATATTAAGACCAGCGATCCCTATATCAATTATATCTATTCGTCCATCTTCATTAACATCTCTCCTGTCTGAAATGCTCTGTTTAATAAGTTCATAATCCGCCTCACTCACAACTCCATCAGAAATGCCATCATAAACTTCTACCCCATTTTCATCGATAAAACTACCTGTAATATCCAGCTCTGGTATATCCATGTCAAGCTCAACAACTTTATCCATAAGAAAAACATCTAGCTGATCTTTCCTACCATCGTCGTTAACATCAACACTATACATAACACTATTAAAAAGTCTGCGTCTATCTGACTCATCTATCTTCCCATCTTCATTTAGATCCGCCCTGGCCAACTTGTAATAATCAAGTTTGAACATATCATAAGCATCTATAACCTGTAGATAATCCTCGATATCTGTCTCGCCATTGCCATCGATATCAAAACTTTCGAACATCGCTATACTCTTCGCTAGCAGCCTTGTATCATTTTCGTCTATAACCCCATCCCTATTAATATCTGCGTTCTCCTTCTCTTCCACAGTAGGAGCCAAAAGGTTGAACTCAATGATCTCATTGATCTTCGCAACGTCTGTTGCATCAACATTGCCATTTCCATCAACATCCACAAAACGAGACACAACATCTCTAACGATTTCAAGATCTTCATCATTAACAAGACCATCATTATTCATATCCGCGTCTTCAAGCCTGTCCACCTGATATATAGAAACTACAATAGCGTTCAAATGATCAATGTCTTCAGCATCAACTTTCCCATCTCCTGTTACATCAAGTCGCGCGACAACCTCGGCCAACTCAGAAGTGTTTGGCAGATCATCAACATCAATATCCATATCTCCATCCACATCATACTTGTACAACTCATCATTAAACTTGTCCAGATCGTATTTATCTACAACTCCATCCTCGTTTATATCAATCGAGGGCATTTTATTCACAATGTCCGCAATCGCTCCGACATCATCAAGATCAACTATTTTATCTCCGTTAACGTCACAAACATTATTGATAAATACTTCTCCCAGCTGTAAACTATTGTTCCCGGTACCATTGACCCAAACAAATTTCACCTCATGTTCCCCAGCAGTTAGATCCATATTAACGGCTCCGGTTTTATATTCCGAGCTGCTTCCGGCTATAGTCATTCTGTCCATATAGACATTATCAACATATATATCAACCGCATAATTATAACCAAATGGCAAAAATTGATTGTTGAAACTTTTTGCGGTTAACTTGACATCAAAATTACCATCTTTAGCCAAGTCAATATCATAATCGACATATGCGTTGTCTTCTGTAGCGTAAACAGTTGCACCGGAAGCTTCGAATCCAAATCTTCCATCTAAAATAGTCTGGTTAGCTTCTTTATATACAGAATTAGCTCCCTGTGAATTCTCTACAAGGATTCTATCCGCTTCATTCACCTTTCCATTACCATCAATATCCGCTTTGAAAAAGTCTTTGGCATAAATCGCCCCTTCCACATATGTCCTATCGATAATATCGACTAAAAGATCAATATCTGTGTCATTAACTATTCCATCATCGTTAGTATCCAGACTACCAAAAACATCCATACTATGTTGAAGCAAATCGATATCACTCTGGTCAATAGTTCCATCTCTATTAACATCCGCAATCGGCATTGTAACCCCATCAACTGTCTCTGTGTTGCCCATGCCGTATTTGAGAGCGTCAATCACATCATAAATCAAGTTAATATCATGATCATCAATATCCCCACTGCCATCTATGTCGACAATATGATTAACGATTTCTTGCATTATCTCCCAATCGCCAGTATCAACTATCCCATCATCATCAATATCCGATCTCTTTACATACCTGGTTTCAATCTCCTGAACATCTTGAAGAAAGTCCACCGCTCTTTGAATTTCAGCAACATCACCCTCGTTTACCCCCGGAACTCCATCAATATCCGCAACGTTGTATATAGACAATTTTTTATTAAGATCGTATACATCATACTCATCAATATTTCCATCACCGTTGATATCGGAAATGGCTAATTCTTCCGGCTGTATATTGTATGTTTGATACGCAATTATATTGTTCATCTTATCGATATCTTGCTGATTTATTTCTAAATTCCCATCAACATCAACGTACCCATTAATGATGTTATATAATCTTTCCATGTCAGTTTCATCAACAGATCCGTCTTGGTTGATATCATAGCTGGATAATTCTTCTAGTGGAACCTGCTGTTGCTGCAACAAGTTCTGGTAAATATCGTACACCAACGCTATATCGTCCTCATTTATTACACCATCCGCGTTAACATCCAACCTATTCTGATTGCTGAACAACTCCACACTCTTTTCTAATAAATCCTTATCCTTAATGTCGACAACGCCGTCACCATTAACATCTGAATTCTGGACTTCTTCCTGTTTTATATCAAGCTCTAAACTGGCCACAATATCACTTAACCTGGCGACATCGGCATCATCAATTATACCGTCTCCCGTCAAATCTTCTAAATTGGTAAGGATAGTAGTCAAAATCTCCTTATCAACAGCATCAACAACGCCATCTTGATTAAGATCAGCACTATTAACTATTTCCATACTAATGGTTTGTTCGTTAGCAACAAAATTAAAAATATCCTTTATATACTCTACATCCAAAGAATTTGTTTCTCCATCACCGGTTAGATCAGAAGCCGAAAAGATAGCAAAATTCTCATCCATTATCTTTATATCATCGCCATCTATGAAGCCATCTCCATTTAGATCTGCCTTTGCGATATCTTCCTCAGTAATATTCAAGTTGATAGATTCAATGACCTCCCCTACTCTTTTCAAATCATCATAATCAATATCTCCATCGCCGTTAATATCTATCATGCTGCCTATAATAGCTTCCAGCTCAATTTTATCTTTGGCGGTCACATAACCGTCATCATTGATATCCGCTCTGTATACCAACGGCTGATTATATTCCGTTACATGTTCTACTCCATCAATAGTAACAGTAACTGTCCCTGTTTTTGGTATCGGCAGTTCAAAATTAATAAATTCCAATATTTGCGCAACTTTGTTTAATTCATACTCTGTAACAACCCCATCACCATTCATATCTCCAGTTGTATATAGAGGTAGATACCTCTCAAGAATAGCTATATCGTTTTCATCAATAATATCTTCCCCGTATACGTTATAGTTACCATCAAAGTTTGCCCTCAATATTTCCTCTTCCGAAACATCGAGCTTAAAGTACTCAATAATATCCTGCATACGGTCTACATCTGTTTCATCCCACCATCCGTCAGAATTAAGATCAAACCTATTGTCCAAATATTCCTGCAGAATAAGGACATCATCTTCATCTACAATACCATTTTGATTGATATCGGCTCTCTCGATTTCAGCGACATCTAATCCCGCATAATTCTCATCCTCAATAAGATTCAGCACTTCGTAGATCTCGGATATTCTCAATACATCCGCATCATCAACCTGTCCATCCATATTTACATCCGAAATACCGTATATAGCAATGGCTTCCTCGATAAGCGCCAGATCCCAACTGTCTATTTGACCATCGGATTCTCCACTAACACCGGTCACATCAGCACGCTCCAACTCTTCATCCGAAACATTAAGCCTTTTATAGGTAAGAATGTCCTCCATCTTCTGTATATCTGATCCATCAACGATACCATCCCCATTTATATCTACATACTGATTTATAGTGTCTATTATGGTTTGTTTTTCTTCCTGGGTAATAATTCCGTCCCCGTTTAAATCCGATTTCTCTATTTCTGATTCGGTCAGAGCGGCTTCAAGCTGTCTGTAAGCAATAATATCCCGCACCTTATTGACATCAATCTTATTAATAACACCGTCACCATTAACATCTTTGGCCACATTAACCGCGGCAACTATCAACGATACATCATCAGCATCTACCAAGCTGTCACCATTGACATCCGCGTTCCTTATATCCTCAAGATTAATATTTAACCCCAACAATACGCTCTGGATCTCTTTAAAACGTTCCATGTCCCCGGAACCAAAAACCGTATCACCATCAAGATCAGACGGAATAACCGCGACACTTTCGCTTAACGCAATGTGATCTTCCGCATCAATCTTCGCGTCACCGTTAACATCCGCTACATTGCCCCATTCAGGATCAACTTCCAAAGCCATATATTCCATAATATCCTCAAACGCTTCAATGTCTGCATCACTTATGCCGTAGTCTTTATTGATATCCGCGTCTGCATTGAACATATCCTGGAGCGTCTGTTTATCCAACCTGTCAATAACACCATCATTATTCATATCGGCTCTGCTCAATTCACTTGGGATAATATTCTTGTCAACAAGATCAACTATGATTTTTCTGTCTGCCTCATTTAAATATCCATCTCCATTGATATCATAAGTAGCTACATTGTTAAGAGCCTCCTGAAGCTGCTGCTTATCTAAATCATCAATAGCCTCATCCTGATTAATATTCGCGCGAACCAACTCATATTCTTTTACCTCAAGCTCGGCCGCTGTTTTTAGTTCCGCAATCCTATTAACATCAGATAAATCAACATCTCCATCCTGATCAATATCTTTTAAATACGCGAAATACTGATCAAAAAATTCCAGATCCGCGTCGTTAATATTCTGTTCCATGTCCTGGTTTATATTTCCGTTAAAAATTGAATCCGGAATATTTCCCAATGATATTTCATTTAGAATATATTCAGCACGATCAAGATCTACCTGATTAGTATATCCATCTCTATCAACATCATAGATGGCCGCAGAATTTATAGCATCTTTCAACATGTTTTTATCAGTTACATTCAACCCATCATTCCCGCTGACATCCGCCCTGGCTGTTTCTTCCCCGCTTGGAACAAGATTAATCAAAAGCAGAATGTCTACAACTTCGCCTCCTCGACCATCCGCGACCAAAACGTCAATAAAGTTGTTGTTTTCTTCCGTTGATAAATATCCGTCTTCATCCGCATCGGCCATATCTCTAAGTCTGGCTCCTTCTGTGAGTTTGTTAAAGAAAATGATGCGATCTATTTTGTTTTCACTCATACCCGGCCTGGCCCCACTTTCATAAAGACCCTCTATCGCCCCAATAGCCCATTCCAAATCACTCTGGTCAGCCGCTGTAATATCCCCATTGTCGTCAATGTCAGACTCACTGATCTCGCTGTCTGAGTACACACGTTTGTCCAATCTTTGCCCAAGCAATTCATCTAGTAAGATTATATCCATCTGATTTGCTTCCCCATCTCTATTAACATCCAAACGGTTTATCAAATCAAATGAATTTGTATACTCATTGATATCTGAAGAATCCACGAAATCGTCGTCATTAACACGTGCGGCTTCTACTTCATCCTCAGTGATTCCGCCAGCAACGTAATCGACAATATGCAAAAGTTCATATTCATCATTCTCATCAATGACATCGTCTCCGTTAATATCATACGCAACATCGTATGGTTGAGCTGTATATACTTCTCTTTCTTGCACAAATATAGCCAAATCAAATGCTGTAATCTGACCATCACCATCAATGTCCGCCCTTTCTATTTGACCGGGATCAAAATATTTTATGACTTTATCCATCAATAATTTATCAGAGTCATTTACTTCCTGATCTCCGTTTAAGTCATATGCCTCATCATAAATGCTGAAATCCGCATTTTGAAGAGCGGTTCTATCCAACTCACTAATTATGCCATCCGCGTTAATATCCGCTTTTAATAACACTTCTTCTGTTACACCAACATAATCAGTTTCAAAATACCCGTTATTCATCCAATCAACAATGGTCGTTAACAGCTCAATATCCCTATCGTCAATCAAATTATCACCGTTAATATCATTAAGCGTATTTAAATTCGTGACCAACATCGTACGATCCGCTGTATTGGTCACTCCGTTCCTGTCAATATCATAATAGCTCAAGTCCTCTATGTTAAACTGTTCTTTTGTGGCGATAAAATGTTCTACATCTTTTATCCACTGGACATCCTTAATGTCCATAATACCATCACCATTAAGATCAGCATTTCTTGATCCAGTGCTGTTGTATAAAATCGACATCGCTTTTTCATAGAGCACTCTATCGGAAGCATCAACCTTGTCATCACCGTTAATATCCGCTCTATCTACCTGGTCAGACATGTAATAGTATGATTGGCAATATAAAATCTCATCAAGTCTGTCTACATCATCGCTGTCAACAACACCATCATTGTTAATATCCCTTAATTTGCCTATCTGATCCACAACTATATTCCTATCAGTATTGTCAATAATTCCATCCTTATTAACATCGGATTTCACGGAATCCCACAAAAGTTTATTATCAATTTGAAGCTCGACTAACTCTTCTAAAAGAATCCTGTCATATTCATCAACGTCATTATCTCCATCAAAATCAGCTATATACGGTTCACTTGAACCATACAACTTACTATATGCCTCATTGAACAGGTCGATATCTTCCTGATCTACCACATCATATCCATCGACCGTCTTGTTTCCACTTAAATTAGCACTTGCGAGCTCCTCTTCTGAAACATCAAAATTTAAATAAAGGATGATCTCGTCTATTCTATCGATATCATACGAATCAACTTCACCATCATTATCGATATCGATCAAACTCTCTATCGCCTCTTCGATTTTCACAAGATCGTTAACATCTATAATCCCATCTATGGCAAGATCCGCGCGATTTGCCATTTCAGCTGTCATTGTTTGTTCTGTATATCCCTCTCCAATAATCTGCTCAATTCTTTCCACGTCTGTCATGTCGACTTTTCCATCCACATTCACATCTATCAAACCATCAATCACACCTTGAACAACATGTAGATCTTCCACATCAATTACGCCATCTCCGGTAACATCAACAATACTGGCTAATTTTTCTTCATTTGTCCTAAAATCCTGCACTGAGAATGTTTCCAATACCGAACCCAATTTATTCTGCAGTTCCATATATCTCAGATAATCTGATAACTTTTCAACATCATCGCTATCAACAGTCCCGTCACCGTCTATATCAACCAAATTCTCGATTATTCCTGCCAACATCGTATAGTCTTTATCGTCTATGATACCGTCTCCTGAAATGTCCGCTCTATCTATTTCTTTCGGGCTTAAATTCAGTCCCATCACTTCATCAATAACCGCAAAATCATCAGCATCAACCACTCCATCATTTGTTATATCCACATATTGAGCAAATGCGTCTTCAAGAACTTTTATATCGTACTCATCTATTAGCCCATCCCCATTGATATCCCCTCGTTCAATATCCTGAAAACTTACACCAAGATTAGCAAAATATGTGATCTGACCCAACCTGTCTAAATCTTCCCAATCAACATCCCTGTCTTCATCAAGATCAACAAAATTCATCATCAAATTGTTTAATATGGTTAGGTCGTAAATATCAACCGAACCATCTCCATTGAAATCCGCTTTTTGAACATCATACGAACTCATAAGCCATCTTGATATAGCGTTTGGATTGGAACCTGCATTAATAGGATCTGTCCCTCTTGATCTCTCTTCTTTGTCACTAAATCCATCATTATCTGTATCCGCATTATCAGGATCCGTACCCCACAATAGTTCTTTCTCAGACAGAATGCCATCGCCATCGGGATCATTATCTGTCCCCTCTGGTTTTGAGGCGGCATCCAACGGATCTGTCCCCAATAACTCTTCTTCTCCATCACTGAATCCATCCGCATCTGTATCCGGAGAATCCATATCAGTACCGTTCGCTACTTCCACAATATCCGAAATACTGTCCCTGTCCGTATCAGTCGTACTTGAATTATACACATTAGTGGGATCCGTACCGTTGCGTGCTTCCAGCGAATCGCTCTCCCCGTCGCCGTCAGTATCTGTCGTATTATTAAAATTATCCTCGGTATCGTTAAAATTTGTTCCATTATATACCTCTAAAGAGTCACTTTCACCGTCGCCATCCGTATCGATTGTATTACCCTCGTAATCATCAATATCCAGATAATTCGTACCGACCTCATATTCATCAAAATTACTTACTCCGTCACCATCCGTATCAGTCTTCATATTGCTGGCCATATTGTATGGATCTGTCTCATTTGATTTTTCTAGAGAGTCGCTTTCACCATCTCCGTCCGAATCGATCTTATTGTCCGGATAATCGATAAAATCACGGGGGTTCGTCCCGTTCAGTTCCTCAAAGGAATCGCTGATCCCATCTCCGTCGGTATCTACCATATTATCAGGATTATCGGAAACATCGAGGTAATTTGTCCCAGCACCGACCTCCTCAAGATCGGAAATACCGTCACCGTCCGTGTCACCCTCCGACGGAGCCGGCACAGAACCAACCAATTCCATAAGTTCTTTTTCACTCAGCAGACTATTCGCCGCTTTTATGTACTCCTGTATTTTATCAACGTTATCCTCAAGCTTGGTCTGTTCTTCAAGTAATCCGGAAATATCTGAAGACTCTGCCATCATCATTATCCTTTTCATTTCGGCATCAAGGAATTTTGCTTCTTCTTCCATCCCCAGGACATCAGTTAAAACAGATGAAATCTCGCCACTGGTCAGGATTTCCACTCCCGTCTGTTCTATTGAAGTCAAAAGCCCCAACGCGCTCGAATCAAGACCATCTGACGCAGCTAAAAGCGCGTCTACTCTACCCGTTATCTCGCTTACATCAGTCCCTTCATAAGCAACTTTACCAAGAATGTTATTAACCTTATTTATCGCCTGTGAGATATTATCGTTCTTGACCTCTAACTCTGACAATCTTTCATCTATCTCATTGTTTCCCTCTGCGGTAACTTCCAACGCGGCCAACCGTTCCAGGCTCAATCCCATACTTTCTATTCTGGTATTTTCCGTAATAAGCGCACCTAAGGCCTCTTCTAGTAAAATCTCTACGGTATCATCTCCGGCCGGAGAAACGACTAAGTCCAACAACCCCCCGTCCTCACCCCATATAAAGGTAGTACTAGAACCGTTATCACTAACAAGACTGGAAACCGCTTCGCCCTGTGATTCGAAAAATTTACCCGTATCTACCAAACTGATCCCTCTATAAACGGTCTCGAACTCCTGCCTAGTCAATGTCCTGGAATCACCGTTAGATACAAACTCTACACTATTGTCTCCGATAGACGTGACCATGACAAAATGATTACCCAAACCTTCGTCTATCAGGGAAATAACAGGTAATACTCCTTTTTTGGCAGCCAAATCAGTTAACGAAATCTGCATCCCGTCCAGTTCTAACCCACTTTCCCGCGCTATTTCCTTGATCGCCATCATGGAAGTCGCGACAACCCCTGATGTCCCTTCGGTTATGGTACCGTACAGGATATCCTCCATGATCATTACAGCAGCAGCTTCTTCCACATCCCTTTCGACACCTTCTTCGGTAAAATAAGAAACCAGCACCTGTGCGGCACAGTTAACGATATCCGCACCCTGTGTGACAAGCCAGTCAATAACAGCGGTAAGCCCACTGTTACCGAGAATAACGGGATTGGAAACCAGTAGTTGTTCATAAAAAACCTGATAATAATCGACTTTGGCCTGTTCTTCCTCTGTTATTTCACCGGATTCGACAGACAGGTCATACACTTCCCGAACATCGGTAAAAAAACCATTCACGGCATTTACGATATTATTCACCGTATCGCCCGTGACAAAAGAAGCGTTCGATACGAAACTAACAATCTTAGAAACCGTCTCATTACCTAGCGCACTCACAAACTCCCCGAGCCCTGTTGTTCCCGTACCATCTCCCGGGTCGGCCGCAAAAATAGCGCCTAGATCTGTCGCCGATACGATATCAATCTCTTCACCTGAATCCGCAAATATCTTTTGATATACATCCGTAGTATCCATCAGATACTTCACAATATCTTCGACTGGCTGCACATCGCCAAACTGCAAAACCCCAACACCATCTATAGTTCTATCAATTTTAATCTGTATCGCATCCAACAATGCTTGTCTATGCTGAGTATTATCCTTCGGATCATAAGGGCTCCCGCCTTCTTCCATTTCGTCCCAATCCGAAACACCATCCCTATCGGAATCGATCCCCTGCAAGAACCCTACAATTGCCTGCATTCTGTCTTTATCACTCGCGTCAATAACGCCATCATAATTAATGTCTACAAAATTATCGACAATCTCCCGCATTTCGTCTATTTCAGACTGTGTAACTATTCCATTACCATCCAGGTCCACTTCTAATTCCGCATATTCTAGTTCTTCAGGACTTAACTCAGAAACTATTTGCAAAGCCTTATTCACTTTTCCTACAACATAAAGATCCTCTTGGTCGTATATACCGTCACTATTAAAATCTATAATATTTGTTACGCTGTTATCCAAAAGCTCAGCATCATCGTTATTTATAACCCCATCTCCATTGATATCCGCCAACATAGATTGTTCAATAAGCGTTGAGCCAATATCTCCAATGTCGTAATCTACTATCCTAGAAACTTTCTCCCTACCTTCAACTCCTTCATAAAGTATCTTTCTCATAACTGTTGTGGCATCTTTTAATGTTACAGTAACCTCCCTTAAGGCTTTATCCTCATACATGAAATGACTCACACTTTGAACAATCCTCTTTGATGAATCCAATTCATCGTCACGATATTCAATCGCTTTCTCGACTTTTTCTGATCCCATAAACCCAAAATACACTGTACGCTGTGAAATTCTATTAATGTTTCCCGATGTATCATAGGAATATCTTTCCATTTGGCTCATGGCATCATATTCACCGACCACGCTAGTACCGTCTTCCAGAACAGCATCCGATCTATTTCCGATAATATCCCCCGGATTGACAAGCGCGTCTTCTGTTTCATTTCCGGACACATCATCATCTGCTGCGTCTCTTTGATCTGCTCCATAGAAAAAGACATCTTTATACGCAATATCCCGATGTAACACACCTGAAAGGTCTTTATAAACATCATACCCCAATATATAATCAGTTTTTTCTTCGTTTCTAAAACCCACGTAAAATATTTCCTGGGTAATCTCATCGACCCCTTCACCACCGATATCGAGTTTTTCAACCTCCACTTTTGCCAACGCGTAATTGGGATTTTCTTCCATCGCAACCATCGTCGCATTTATAGGATGGCCATAATAGCCCTGATACACATCATAGAAAAATGTTTTGATAGTCGAAAGGATTTCTCCATCTTCATAGTCCTCAGAATAATCAACCCTTTCGTCCCCCTCTTTTCCTTGATAATATGTCTTCGACAATAAAAAGCCTAGGCTGTCCCTAGTTGCACTGTGTTCTAACGTATGATCATCCCAAACATTACCCGTCTGAATGTCTTTATAGTAATTTTTCACAACAGTATTGACATCTCCATCTCTATAATAAGTAGTAACCGTATCTATCTTTTCATCACCCATGTCTCCGATATACGTAACAACTGACTCAATAACATCATCAGAGCCCCTCTGAACTACCTCATCCAATTTACCATCCTCATTATAGTAATAGTCTTTTTCGTTCTTTATGGTAAACCCATCAGACTCATATTCCCTTACCTTATTCACAGCTTCATCACCGGATTTCCCATCAAAGAACATCTGTGTTTTTAGCAATTCCTCCCTTTGATCCGCCGGTAGATAGGAAAGATCGGCACCACTCGGTCTCTTGTAATCTGTCTGGATCAACTCATCATCGCTACCATAAAAGTAATACGCGTACGTATCTATATCACCTGTAACCTCATCCACATCAGGAATCTGATCTTCATCAGCATCCGTCCACACACCCACAGGCCTATAAGGTTTAAAATTCACTGCTTCAATAACTCTTTCGAACCCCTTATAACCATCATATATAGAAATGTTGAGTATCTTATCGTCACCTGATAACAATAGAGACTCAACCTCATCTTTCGTCCTGTTAGCAACAAAGTCAATATTTACATCAACTAAATTTCTGATCTGATATTGCACGGTTGTCCTTAAAACATCATACCCCGAATCTCTTTCATATCCATATACGGTCAAATCCTTTAAACCAATACCATTTCTGTTATATGTATATCCATACAGTGTGATCTCGTCGCCTTTGTCTCCTATATAAAATGTTCGTGACTGAAGCGTCGTATTAAGATCCGACTCATGGTTTTTCTTGTATAAATCTGATCTTGTCATCGCGTCATCTGTGTTGGCAAGCGTAGCACCCTGCTCTTCATCTCCATAAAAGAAATATGTCGTATTCTGTACCGTTTCTCCGTCTTTCGCGTATTTAAACGTATAATCCGCTATTTCAAAACCCTTACCATTCGCGTTGTAATAAAATGTTTCACTCAATAATCTTGAACTATAGGTTGCTGTTTTATCCATAGAAAAACCATATTCACTATTCGCGGCCCTATCTCCAGCCGCGCCGTAATAATAGTATGTGGTATCCTTAATATTCTTACCATCTGATCCAAAATTTTGCACATAATCCGTTATTTCTTCGCCTTTTCCAAATCCTGTGTAATAGTACACTTTGCTTTGTATCTTTGTATATGAATTAAGCTCATGGTCGCCGCGATATGTATCTATTCTTGACATCACATCTTCTGGATATGCATATATTGCTCTTACACTATTCAATTCGCTATCTACAATGTATCCATCTTCATATTCATCTTCCCGATGTTCGTAAAAATAATAGGCTGTGGTGCGCATTTCCGATTGCAGATATGCACCTGAAGAGTCTTCGACTACTCCATAGTTTTCCGCAAAATCCATAAGCTCAGACCCTTTGTCTCTGACATAATTATCAACATCTCTAATGTTGTAATACGTTCTTGTAACCAACCCCACTCTTTCGTCCGCGACAATCCCCACAACATCAAAAGCACTATAATACTTATACGAACTCGTCTGTCTTAACAATTCATCGCTTGCGACATTTTCCGCCCGCTTGCTGCTTGCTCCATAAAAATATACCGTTGTGTCTCGTTTTGATGAATCTGTATACGTTGTTAGCCCGGTCTTCTTAAATGAATACCCTTCCGAATAATCAATAACCTCTTCTCCTTTTTCCCTATCCACCCCAGCGGCATCCACAATGTTGTAAAATGATTTTGTACCCAAACCCTGCAAAGTAGTTTCTGTCAACGCAGCAACACTAAGAGCAGGCTGACTCATATATGTATTGATCTGACTCATTGCCGCATAGCTTGTGGTATCAAGCGCACGTTTTTTTGCTGCTCCATAGAAATATACACTTAAGTTACTTAGGGTTGAATTAACATACATTCCGTCTTCATCCTTTCGCAATGAATACGCTTCTGAATAATCGATTACTTCTTGCCCTTTCTCTCTGTCATACCCAGAAGAATCCTGTATGTTATATATTGTCCTACTCTTCAATCCAACAAACGCAGTTGGAGCCACCGTACTTAAATTAAATCCTTCATAAATTTTATAAGAACTATTCATGTGAAGCAGATCATCTCTTGTGGCATTTTTAGCTCTATGATTTACATCTCCATAAAACATTACTGAAACAGTCTGTTTTTTAGAATTCGCATACCGGCTATTTTCCTTATACAAACTGTAATTCTCAATATAATCGACAACCCCCTCGCCTTTGGCCCTTGCTATACCATAGCTATCCTTTACATTGAAAACTGTTTTTGTCTGTAACGCTTTCATATCACTCGAAACAATCGGCGTGATATCAAGACCGTAGTACCATTTATATGTATTATTCTGGCTTATCAGATCATCGCCGAACGAATAAAAAGCACGGCTTTTGTCTTCTCCGTAAAAATATACTGCAATATTTTTCTCAACGGAATCATCGTATGTTGACGCCGTAAGCTTCTCTAAAGAATAGTTAATAGTGTAATCCAAAATTTCTTCACCCTTACCACGGGAAACACCAGACGCGTCAATTATGTTAAAAATGGATTTACTCTTAAGTGCTATCAATGAATTTGGAATAAGCGAGTCATAATCAAACCCCGTGTAATACTTGTACGTGTGTGTTTGATACATTGGATCGTTAGCCGTAGCATCCAAGGCCTTCTTCATGTCTGTGCCATAGAAATACACGGCAACTGTAGATAATGTTGAGTCTATATATACTGTACCAGTTTTTTTAGCTAAATAACTTTCTGTATATGCGGACACTTCTTCACCCTTTTCCCTCATAACCCCGTTAGCATCTTCGATGTTATAAACTGTTTTTGAAAGCAAGGCAGTTAAGGTATTTTCCGCAACCTCTGCAATAGCCAATCCAGCATGATTCTTGTAAACATTTGATTGGGACATTAGATCATCACTAAGAGAATCAACCGCACGATTCTTCTGGTTATCATAAAAGAAAATGTTTGTATTTACATGACTTGAAGCTGTATACACCCCCGTAGCGTCTCTTCTGGTTGCATACCCCTCAGTATAATCTACTATCTCTTCGCCCTTTTCTCTTTCTACCCCCGATGAATTCACCGTATTATAGATCGTTTTTGATTTTAAAGCCTCCATAGTAGCGTTTGTGATCGCGCTTATGTCGAACCCAGAAAAAATACTATAGGTATTTGATTGTGTCATCAAAAAATCCACCGCGGAATCCTCTGCTCTGTCCTTTTCATTACCATAAAAGAAAATCGTCGTGCTGGTCTGTTCGGAATCTTCATACACATTCGAGGAAACCATTCTTACGGAATAGGCTTCAGAATAATCCGTCATTTCCTCGCCTTTATCCCGCGCTACACCATCAGAGTCCTCAATGTTGTACATTACGACAGATTTCAACGCCTTCTTACTCTGTGATCCCGTCGAATTAATGTCAAAGGTTCCATAATATTGAAATACCAAAGTCTTTCGCATAAGATCATCACTGGTCACGCTGCTCGCCCTTAATTCATCAGAACTATAAAAGTATACTGTCGTATTTTCTCTTTTCGATTCAATATAGCTTCCGCTTATGTCTTTCCTTAACGCATAGCCTTCCGTGTAATCGCTAACCTCTTCACCTTTATCACGGGAAATTCCAGAAAAAGTTTCCAGGTTATATATAGTCCTCGACTGTAAGGCGACGAAGCTCGATTCAAGTACTGCTGAAACATCAAACCCGGAAGAATACTTATATGCATTGCTCTGCTTCATCAGATAACCGCTAACAGCACTTTCCGCTCTTATCTTATCAGAGCTATAGAAATATACAGTTACGTTCTTTTTGTCCGATACCTGATAATTACCTTCAGTGTCTTTCTTTAATGCATAGCCCTCCGTATAATCCGTCATTTCCTCGCCTTTATCCCGCGCTATACCATCGGAGTCCTCGATGTTGTAGAAAGTTTTACTTTGAAGAGCCATGTCACTTATGTTGGTTATCCCGTTGACATTGAAATCACCGTAATATTTAAATGTTGAGCTTAATTTCATCAGATCATCACTAGTCGCATCTTCAGCTCTCACCCTATTGGTTGAATAAAAATATACGCTGGTATTATTCCTGTCTGACGCACCATACACACCACCTGTCTTCCTTAACGCATACCCTTCTGTGTAATCACTTACCTCTTCACCTTTATCACGTTCTGTACCATTCGCGTCCTCGATGTTATAAAATGTCTTACTCTGAAGCGCAATAACTCTATCACTGTCTACACTCTCACCTTCAACTTCTCCCTTTACTAACGAGTCAAAACCGCCGTAATACTTGAACGTCGAGCTCTGTTTCATAAGGTCATCGCTTGCCGCCCCTTCAGCTCGCACCTTATTGCCCGCGTTATTCAGATAAAAATATACTGATGTGTTTTTTCTCTCTGAATCTATGTAAATTCCATTTGAATTTTTCCTGAGTGCATAGCCTTCAGTATGATCACTAACCTCCTCGCCTTTATTTCTATCTATACCATCTGCGTCTCCAATGTCATATATTGTAGATGACTGCAATGCCTTTTTAGTGAAATATCTCACCAGAGTGATACCGAATCCTATATAGTACTTGTAACTGTTGCTTAGTGTCATAAGATCGTCACTAGTCGCATCTTCAGCTCTCACCCTATTGGTTGAATAAAAATATACGCTGGTATTGTTCCTGTCTGACGCGCCATACACACCACCTGTCTTCCTTAACGCGTACCCTTCTGTGTAATCACTTACCTCTTCACCTTTATCCCGATCTGTACCATTCGCTTCCTTTGTGTTATAGAACGTTTTATTCTTTAGCGCGATATTACTCGCGCTGTTTACACTCTCACCTTCAACTTCTCCCTTTACTAATGCATCAAAACCGCCGTAATACTTGAACATCGAACTCTGTTTCATAAGGTCGTCACTTGTCGCGTCTTCCGCTCTTACCTTATCATCCGAGTAAAAATATACACTCGTGTTCGTCCTCTCCGATGCGCCATACACGTCACCTGTCTTCCTTAACGCGTACCCTTCTGTGTAATCACTTACCTCTTCACCTTTATCACGTTCTGTCCCATCCGCGTCCTTGATGTTATAAAATGTCTTGCTCTGAAGTGCAACATTGCTTGAGCTGTTTATCACTTCAATATCAAACTCGCTGTAATACTTAAATGTCGAGCTTAATGTCATCAGATCCTCGCTCATCGCGTCTTCTGCTCTCCTTTGGTTCTTCAAATAAAAATAAACACTAACATTCTTTATGCTCATTGTGCCAGATTTGTAGTTATACGAATAATCAGCTATTTCTTCACCCTTATCTCCAACATAATACGTGTCGGATAACAACCTACCCTCAAAACCTTCACCTTTAAAACTACGTGACTTCGTCATCGCGTCGTCTTCACCAGCGAACGCGGCGTCTGCCATACTCACACCGTAATAATATTTACTCGTCGACTTAATCGCACCGGCCGCGTCGTAGTTATGCGAGTAATCAGCTATCTCTTCACCCTTATCTCCAACATAATACGTGT
>CAYZXR010000002.1:0-21617 GCA_964482475.1 uncultured Planctomycetia bacterium
TGAAAAGCAGGCAGATCGTTTCGCGCTTGACCTTACAGGAGAACCCGCTATTTTTATAAGGACTATGGAGAAGCTAGGAGAGATGAATTTGGCGGATTTAAACCCGTCGGCTCTTAAGAAAATTTTTCTTTATAATCATCCACCGATCAATGAGAGAATGGAAATGGCTGAGAAGTGGAAAGCGAATGGTAGGGACGAAAAATCTTTCGCCCTGAAAAACGGAAAAAAATAATGTAGGGGCGGGTTCTAAACCCGCCCTAAAGAGCCCTTGAATTGGTATTAAGACATGAATAAAAAAACGACGTTAAGAAAAATGTACAGGCTTCTCAGTGAACATTTTGGTGACTTGGGATGGTGGCCTGCCGATACGGATTACGAAGTGGTGGTAGGGGCGGTGCTGACCCAGAATACGACCTGGCACAATGTGGAAAAGGCTATAAAAAACCTGAAAGAACTCGGGTTGATGGATATTAGAAAGATCGTTCGTGAAAAACCAGACCGGTTAGCCTCGGTTATTCGTTCTTCCGGGTATCATCGTGTGAAATCAGCGAGATTGCAGGATCTTTCAAAGTATTTGGTTGCTGAATGCAAAGGTGATCTAAAAAAAATGAAAGACAGAAAGACGGAAGATCTCAGATCGGGGCTTCTCGATGTAAAGGGTGTTGGTCCTGAGACAGCGGATTCTATACTGCTTTACGCGTTAGGGAAGCCTGTCTTCGTTGCAAGTGCTTATGCTAGGCGAATATTTTCGCGGCATCTATTGATGGATGAAAATAGTTCCTACAATGCTGTTCAGGCTTTTGTGTATGATAATTTTGACGGAACTACGGAAAAATTTAATCATTTGCACGCGTTTTTGGTGGAAACAGGGAAAAGATTTTGTAAAAAGAAAGAGGCACAGTGTGAGGAGTGTCCGCTTAAAAGCATCGCTAAGGGGTGCTGAAGGAAGGAATGATGATGGATATGGTCAAGATCAAAGAAGTAGCAGCTGAGGCTGCGAAGAAAGCGGGGAGATTAGCGCTATCTAATATGGGTCATCCCGGTAAAATATCACATAAATCAGGTTTTGGTGATCTTGTTACGGAGACGGACAAGCAGTGCGAAGCACTGGTAATAGGGATCATTAAAAAACATTTTTCGGATCATGCTATTCTTGGAGAGGAAAGCGGCGGAAATGCTTCGGAAGAAGGTGTTTCGTGGGTAATAGATCCGATAGACGGTACTACGAACTATGCCCATTCGTTCCCTTTTTTCTGTACCTCGATAGGGGTAAGAGTCGATGGAGATACATGCATAGGTGTAGTCTATGATCCATCCCGAGATGAGCTATTTGTAGCGGAGAAAGGCAAGGGGGCTTTTTTGAACGATAAGAAAATCAGCGTTTCAGATATTCCTTTGGTAAAGAGATCTTTAGTCGCCACAGGTTTTGCTTATCAGGTTTCGAAAAAAATGGAGATGCTTCCATATTTCAGGTTGATGTTGATTCAGGCTCAAGCTGTGAGGCGAGCGGGGTCTGCCGCGCTGGACTTGTGCTATGTTGCATGCGGACGATTTGACGGTTTCTGGGAGTTTGGGCTGAAGCCATGGGATACCGCGGCAGGAGATCTCATTGTGCGTGAAGCAGGGGGGACAGTGACGACGCTTGATGGTGATAGTTATGATCCATTCAAGGAAAAGGTGGTTGCCAGTAACGGTACGATTCATAAGGAAATGCTTAACCTTCTAAATTCCAGCCAGGAATAGTTTATTGGCTATCAATTATCATTAGTTGATAGTTAATGGTGCATCCTTAGAAATAGATTAAAATTATTTACTCCAGGTGTGGCCAAAAACTAAAATTCTCCTATTTGACATAATTCTACCGTACACGCTCGGTCTCCCTGTGCTTTCGCTTTCAGCGAAATGCTCGGGGTTCCTTCGGCCTGGTTGTAGGAGGTTGTATCTTTAGACCTCGGTATCCTCCTGCGGGAGACCTCACTCCATGATTAATGGTGTATATTTACTAACCGATTAAAATTATTCACTCCAGGTGCGTCCAGCTTTCTCCAGCGGAAAACTGGACTCTATGATTCCCTCTCAGCCCGCCTTCTGCGGGACCATGCCTGCTCGGTCATCAAAGACCTGTCGGGAACAATTTTAATCTTTCCATAAAAATGTAGGGGCGAAAGATTTTTCGCCCCTAGCTGTTACAAACGCATATAATGACATTTTATTTTACTGGCCCGCCGTAGGGCTTCGCCCTTAATTAGCCTACGGCTAATTCGCGTCTCCTTCTTCCGTCGGATTCGTCGGCGGGTATTGTGTTAAACTCAAGAAAGTAAGATATTAGTTGACATGGTTCCTTTTTTAACTTAAAATAGTAAAGTATCTAAAAGTAAGAATAAGTATTACGGGAGGTCTAGGAGTTATGAAATACAGGACAATGATTGAATTAATATGTAACGCTTCAGATAAGGACGAGGCTTTTCATACTGCCGGTGAATATCTCAGGGGGGATATTGATTCGGGGGTGAGAATGAAGTGCAAAACACGTCCGCTTGGCATTCATCGTACGGTAAAAGGCGCGATGATAAGCCTTGCGGTATTGTTTTGTTTTTCAGCTCTTTTGCTCAATGTTTCTGTGCTTGAAAAAGGCGCTCAAGATTCTGCGGTAAAATTCAGGATAGCTGAGACTTGCACAGTTCAGCCGGAGTTGAAGACTAAAGCTGGTGTTGAGTTTCAAGAAGCCTGGAAAACGAAAAAGGACGAAGCAATACTGGAGTATATTAGAAGTTAATAAGGTATTGTGGAAAGTGTGTGGGAAGGTTGTAAAAAATGGCAGGGGATCGATAGAATCTCTGCCATTTTTTATGTCCGATAGATGATGTTCTTGCAAGGCACATAGAATTACATTATAATAGCCACTGTCAGGGAATGAGTTGTTTTATTAAACAAGAGGTGAAATGTGAAAAAATTAGCGATAATATATTTTTCCAAGACTGGTAACACCGAAGCGATGGCTAATCTAATAGCGGAAGGCGCGAAAGCTGAAGGTGGAGTGGAAGTGCACGTGGATCGAGTGGAAAACTTTTCTTTAGACCGGGTTATTGATTTCGACGGATTTGTGCTTGGGTCGCCAACCTATTATGGGGCAATGGCCGGAGACATAAAAGATTTTTTAGACAAGACCGTAAAATTTCATCGGAAACTTGATGGAAAGGTTGGCGCGGCTTTTGCCTCAGCGGCAAATATAGGCGGGGGGAACGAAACAACTATTACAGGTATTTTGAACGCACTGCTTATCCATGGCATGATTATCCAGGGAAACCCTGAAGGTGATCATTACGGTCCTGTTTCAATTGGGGCTCCTGATGATCGCGTTAGCGGTCAGTGCCGCACTCTGGGCAGAAGGGTCGCCACGCTACTTAAGAATTTAAATTAAGAGGGAGGAAAATTGGACAAAACTTTTGTTCTTGATACTAATGTCATTCTTCATAATCCGGATGCGCTCGTGTCCTTCGCGGATAATACAGTAATTCTTCCCATTGAGGTCCTTGAAGAGCTTGATAGATTCAAAAGGAATCATGATGAGAATGGACGTAACGCGCGGATTGCGATTCGTTTATTAGACCGGTTGCGAGTGCACGGTACGCCGGGACAAGGATTTCCCTTAGAAAATGGTGGTTTGCTTAAAATATTAACGGGTATTGATTATAATGCCGTTTCCGCTCAACTGGGACTTTCAAAAAATATTATAGACAATAAGATACTTCTGACGGCCTACATTATGAAGGAGAAAGGCGACAACGTTATCTTTGTATCGAAAGATATAAACGCACGGATCAAGGGGGACGCTCTTGGTCTCGTCTGTGTGGATTTTGAGAAACAGAAGGTAGATTTTGAAAAGATGTACACCGGGTGGAAAACTGTTGAAATGGAGAAGAGTGCGATAGATAAATTTTATAAAGAAAAGGAATACAAAATGGACGGGGAAAAGTATTTCCCGAATGAATTCGCGTTCATGGTTGATAAGGAGACCAAGAGACATAGCGCGCTTGGCCGATACAAGAAGGAGTTTGGCATTGTTATGCCTCTGATCCATACCAAAGATAGTGTCATGTCCATTCGTCCTCGTAATAAGGAACAGGCTATGGCGCTTGAGCTCCTGCTGAACGATGATATAAGTTTAGTGACATTGATAGGACAGGCGGGTACAGGAAAAACCCTCTTAGCTATTGCGGCTGGTCTTCATAAAGTGATAAAAGATAAGACTTATTCTCGTTTATTGGTGTCGCGGCCTGTAATGCCGCTTGGTAGGGATATAGGGTTTTTGCCGGGAACGAAAGAGGAAAAACTTGAGAATTGGATGGGGCCGATTTTTGACAATTTAGACTACATATTTACTAATGACCGATCAGACAGGTCATTAAAAGGGAAATCAAAAGGTTTGATCGATAAATATCTCAGGGACGAACTTATAGAGCTGGAAGCTATAACATTTATGCGTGGAAGGAGTATAGCGAATCAGTATATCATTATTGATGAGGCTCAAAACTTGACTCCTCATGAAGTGAAAACCGTTATTAGTAGAGCCGGTAACGGTACTAAGATGATACTGACGGGTGATCCGTATCAGATCGATAATCCTTATTTAGATTCTTCAAGCAACGGGCTGACATATTGCGCGGAGAGGATGAAGGGGCAAGAAACGTTCGGGCATATCATGCTGACAAAAAGCGAAAGAAGTCCGCTGGCTTCACTTGCCGCGGAATTGCTTTAAAAAGGGCAGTGTAAGATGAGCGGACGGCCAAGAAAAAAAAGGGTAGTGAGTAAGCCTCCGAGAAGTTTTCGGTTTAGTCCCCGCGGCAAGAGAGGGAAACCCGGTGAGGTTATCCTTAAGATGGAGGAGTTTGAAGCGTTGCGATTGGCCGATTATGCGGCTGAAAAACACGCCGACGCGGCAGGGAGTATGGATGTATCCAGGCAGACATTTGAGAGGATATTAAAGTCCGCAAGAAAGACAGTTTCTAACGCATTAGTTAACGGAAAGGTTATAAAAATATGGGGAGGGTCATACGATTTTGATGACACCCCGGGAGTGGGAGGATAAGAATGAGAATAAAAATTCAGCATTTAAAGGAAGGCGATGTATTTGAATTGCAAGCCATCGAAAAAAAACTACGTGCACATTTTTTATTGAGCCGATCTGAATTGAATAATTTAAGAACTACCTTGGAAAAAGCGATGTTGGATAGCAAGGGAAGGAAGAAAAAGACTGATGATGCATAAATGTGAGAGACGCGATAAAAAGGTTTGGATTGTACTAATGGTAGTGTGTTGTTTGCTGATCGGCGGAGCATATTCGGAAGCCAAGAGAGCTAAGAGACCTTCCGATTCTACGAAGCCTAAGAAGATTAAATATGTTAAAGTTCCAGATGGGCTTAAAACCATTATGGCGCTTAATAAGAGCAATGGAAAAATGCTTGACGAGGCAAAAGGTGAGACGGTGAATTTTGACAGAGCGAGGAAGGCCGTTGAATATGGAAATTTGAATATAGGCGCTACTAGTGATGAAGTTGTTGAGCAGGTGGGGTATCCCGTTGTAAAAGTAAACGACGAACAAACAAACACGGTTCAGTGGGTGTATAAACCCGGCACCTCAAGTTTTTTTGAAAAATATAAGATATCTCTAATATTTGATTCGAACGGAATTCTTATCGGCTGGAAGGTGCCTGAGAAATGGAAAGAAGATCGTGATCCTAAACCTGAGTCGAGAGGGACGGTTATAGAGTCAAAATAAACGGTTATTTTTTTTCTTGAGGCAGGTTCACTTCTTCCACCATTCCGTGACTTCCCTGTTGACGGTGTTTCATTTTTAATCCCAGAAGCTTTCTTTTTTGAACCATTTCTTCTTTTATGCTGTCGCTAGGGTGTTTTATTTCTTCTCCTTGACGCGAGACATAGTGCTTGCTGAGTATCTCGGCGGCCGGTTTATTCATTGGGGTGAAACGTCGGTTATTTTTTCCTCCGCCATAAACGCTGGGTGCCCATTTCCACCAGTATACGCCGGCAAGCCATGGTCTATTCCAAATGGTTTCAAAAAAAGCGGTGTAACATTTTGCCTGAATCTCAACGTCAGCATTTCCATGGGTGCCGTTTTCCCAGGGTTTGCTTGGTGCAACGGGGGAACTAGCATACCCTATTTCAGTAAATACTATAGGTTTGCTTTGAGTGGATACCCAGGATTCTATTTCTTGTGCCCATTTCTCCCAACCCTTTTTTAGCTCATCTACGCTAGGATTTTGGTCATAGGTGAGTGGGAAATAAGCGTCTATTCCTATATAGTCAAGATCTTCCCAGAATTCTATATTCTTGTAATTATCCCAGTTTGCGGCATAAATGAGTTTTCCGGAATATGCTTTTTTTATGGAGGAGATTACATTTTTCCATTCCGCGGTTTTTTGTGAGGCAAATGAAAGTTCTGTTCCTACGCAAAGGACATCTACGTTATTTCTTTCAGCTATCTTAGCATAATGAACGATGAACTTTTCGTATTCTTTGAACCACTTTGCCCAATCAGCTTCATTATGAAACCCTATATCTGCGCGCCAATATGATCCATTTTCATTGTTGATAATGTCGAGATGCGGTTTCAACATAGTTTTTAAGCCAAGCTTATGAGCTGTTTTTATGGTATGTTTGACGCTGGAATCGGAAGGTGTAAGAGGTGTCGATTTTATTTTCGTTGAATTGTACTGATCCTGGTATTGTGTTACATTGATCTGGATGTATTCAACTCCCATGTTACGTAAAAATTCCAGGGCTTTTCCCGAATAGGGGGAGGCAAATCCATCCTTATTCCACGTTACGAAACACATCCCTTTTTGAAATGGAGAGACCATCTGAGGCATACTCATGACTGAAGCGTACGATGGGGGAATAGTGGATACTAGGAACACACAGGCTAAGGCCATATAGAAGAGTTTAAATTTGTTTTTAAATGGGCTAGTAAACATTGCTTCCTCGCTTTTAAGATCCATGTGGATAATTTGATAAAGGTAACTATATCCAAACAGGGATCCGAAGCGGGAAGTGTAACCGCTTAGGACGCGCTTTTCGGTAGTCCGACAACCATGTCCGAGGGGTGACCCAAGGAGTTAGGCTCGTGACTTTGCAGCCCTATTCTTTCAAATAGTTTGCCCTTATCGTTTAGCATACCAGCAAGTCATAAAGAACAGTTGTACTTAACTACGGAACAAGTTTACCGTAAAGACACGGAAAAGCAAGATGCTAAAACATACTATTGTATGTTTAACAAAACATGCTTTCGTTTAGCGCTTAGAGGATTTAAAAAAAAGGGAATTGGAACCTTAAACAAAATTTGATTGTATTACTACTATTATTCATATATAATTCCACATGGTCGTAGTTGAGAGCGCGAAACAATAAAGGAGAGACAGATGAGTGGTGGAAACATCAATCTTACACGTGAGGGCTATAACAAGTTACAACAGGAACTAGCGTACCTTAGCGGTGAAAAACGCCGTGCTTTGTCGGCAAGTGTCGGTGAAGCTAGGGAAAAAGGCGATTTAAGTGAAAATGCTGAGTACGACGCGGCTCGGGAAGAGCAGGGTATGAACGAAAAGAGAGTTGCCGAGTTGGAGGATATTCTTACTCGGTCTCGTATATTGGATGATAAAGCCATGGCAAAAGATGAAGCTCTTTTGGGGGCTATCGTTAAGGTGAAAGATCTTTCATCCGGAGAGGAAATCGATTATATGCTTGTCTCCGAAGAGGAATCCGATTTTGATCTCAATAAAATATCAATAACATCCCCTGTTGGAAAGGCTTTGCTGGGGCATAAAGTTCCTGACGTTGTTGAAGTTAATGTTCCTGTAGGGGTTATTGAATACAAGATACTTAAAATTAGCAGGTAAAAATGAAAAAGTTTAGTATCCCGAAAATAATTTTGTTGGTAGCATTGCTGCTGGTTGTGTATTCCTTTCTTCCCTTGATACCTTTTTGGTTTATGGAAGGCGCGGAAGAAATAGACAATAACCAAGCGAATGTGAAAAAGCTTTCAGCTAATGAGGGATCCTATTTCTCATTTATCATATTCGGTGATAATCATGCAGGGCTTATCTTTAACGATGCGGCAACACTTAAAGAAATATGGCATATTAATCGAGAAGATAGATTTCGCAAGGTGCCTATTGATTTCGTTCTTAGTGTAGGCGATGTTACACTTGACGGTAAGCGTTCGCATTTTGAAGCATACAAAAAAATGCAGAAACTTATAAAATGGCCGGTTGTCGCGGCTATCGGCAATCACGATGACAGGGCACTTTTTAAAGAGTATTGTGGAAGTGATCAGTTCGCGTTTAGAGACCGCAATTCTTATTTTATTATTTTAAGGAATGATGATGCCGAGCCTGATTTTGACTGGTTGGAAAAAGAATTGAAAAAAGGTCAAGAGTACAGCCATATATTTGTAGCGATGCATAAACCGCCATATGATCCATGTCAGCAAGAGTGGTATAATGTGGATAACGCTCCATGGGCATATCGTCTCAGGAAATTGTGCGCACAGTACAACGTTGATATGGTTTTCGCCGGACACAAACACATGTTTAAAAGCGAGAAATTTGACAATGTGGAGTATATAACCACAGGCGGCGGGGGGATGCTTATAGAAATCCCGGAGTCAGACGGAGGTTATCTGCATTACGTGCGGGTTATGGTAAATAATGATTATGTGACATATGAGGTTAGAAAAGTTTCTCCACCGCTATGGGAATATGTGACATACTATTTCTGGAAAGAAGCTGTTTACTGGATTCGGAACATGTATGGATCCGGCTATATTTTTGGACGAAACACTAAGGTACAACCTTTGCGTGTTTCCAATTTAAATGACCGTGAATACTGGTCAGAAGCATTCATAGAGCCTCGGAGTAGAAAATAGGGACGAACCTATATTTTCGCCCTAAGAATTGTTGTGGAAAATATTGCTATAACGTATAATTGGGGATACTAAAAAGAGAGAATTTCTAAAATGAAAAAAAACTTTGTTACGACAAAATACTTTAATACCCCTGAAGGGGAAAAATTTTCTCTTGAGAGTGGCGTTAAACTTTCCGATTTGAAGATAGCTTACGAGACTTACGGGGAATTGAACGAAGAAGGAACTAACGCTATTTTATTGTGTCACGCTCTTTCAGGCGATGCTCATCTGTCCGGGTTTCATCAGGGTGATAAAAAACCGGGCTGGTGGGATGAGATGGTCGGCCCGGGCAAAGCTTTTGATACAACTGAGTATTTCATTATCTGTTCAAATGTCATAGGCGGATGCAAAGGGTCAAGCGGCCCCAATTCTATAGACCCTACCACCGGAAAGCATTACGGTTTAAGTTTTCCCATCGTAACGGTTCGTGATATGGTTAGCGCGCAGAAAAAACTTGTAGAATACCTGGGCATAGATAAATTGCTTGCGGTATGCGGTGGTTCAATGGGGGGAATGCAGGCCCTGCAATGGTCTGTTCAGTACCCTGACAATGTGGCTTCGTGTATACCCATAGCTACGGCATATAAGCACACAGCTCAGCAGATCGCGTTTGATGAGGTCGGCAGACAGGCTATTATGGCCGATCCCGCATGGAAGTCAGGAGAATATTATGACGGAGGAGGACATCCTTCTAAGGGCCTCGCTGTGGCAAGGATGATAGGTCATATTACATACATGAGTAATGAATCGATGGATAAGAAGTTCGGTAGGGTGCTGAAAAAAGAAAAGCTTGGCTACGATTTTACAACTGAATTTGAAGTGGAGGGGTATCTTCGTTATCGCGGGGATAGCTTTGTTAAGCGTTTCGATGCTAATTCCTATCTTTATCTGACTAAGGCAATGGATTATTTCGATCTTCAGAACGACAAGAAATTGGCCCATGTGTTTAAGGGGGTTGATTTGCGTTTTCTCGTGATAGCGTTCAGTTCAGATTGGATTTATCCGGCGGAACAGTCAAAGGATATAGTAAAGGCACTCAAGATGAATGGTATCGATGTTACTTATTGTGAAATAAGCTCGGAATACGGTCATGACGCGTTCTTGCTGGAGTTCGAGGAACAGACAAAACTCATTAAATATTTTTTGAAAAAATCTTTCAAGAAAACAGGGAAATAAATACAAACGGTAACAGGTGAATTATGATAGCTAAAAGCAAGGAAGGTTTGAGACTTGATCACAAGATTATTGGAGACATGGTGCAACCTTCATCCTCTGTGTTAGACATGGGGTGTGGTTCGGGCGACTTGTTGAAGTATCTTGTTGAACATAAAAATGTAAAAGGAACTGGTGTCGAAATAAGTGAGGAGGCTATATACAGCTGTGTGGAAAAGGGGTTGAGTGTTTCGCACGGTGATATAGATTCCGGACTTTCGGATTACCCTGATAAATTATTTGATTACGTTATTTTTAATCAGACCATGCAGCAGGTGCATGCGGCGGAGGTGGCTATTTTAGAGGGATTGAGGATCGGGAAAAAAGTCATAATAGGATTTCCTAATTTCTGTCATATAAAAGCTCGTTTCCAAATATTTTTTAGTGGACAAGTTCCAGTTACCGCGGCTCTTCCCTATGAGTGGTATAACACTCCCAACCTTCATAGTTTGAGTATAAAGAATTTTGAAGGATTTTGTGCCGCGCGGGGTATTAAAATAGAGAAAAGCGTTTTTCTTTCCGAAAGCAAGACTGTGAAATTCATACCGAATCTGTTCGCATTGAACGCGATATTCCAAATTTCAAAATAAATGGATAATTTTCAGGAACACTATAAAAAACTGAACGATGAACAGCGACAGGCCGTTGATCTTATTGATGGTCCGCTTCTTGTTCTAGCCGGGCCCGGCACAGGAAAAACTCAGCTGCTTTCTGTTCGCGCGGCCAATATACTTAAATCCAAAGATGTTGAACCGGAGAATATTCTTATTCTCACATTTACCAATGCGGCTGCCAGGGCTATGAGGGATAGGCTTGCGTCCATGATTGGCAGCAAGGGGTACAATATTGAGGTGGAGACTTTTCATAGTTTTGCTAACTCTATCGTTCTTTCCTCTGAAGGTGCAATAAATTATATCAAGGAGAGGATCGATATAAGCGAGGTCGAAAAGATACGCATGATGGGGTATATTCTCGATAATTACAAGGGGGCTCAGGGGCTTCGTCCTTTTGGAGCTCCGTATATTCATATGCGAGAGATAGAAAAAAGAATAAGTGAACTTAAGAATGAAGATATTTTGCCGGTGGACTTCAAGAAACAGGTAAAAGGCCTTGTGCCGGATGGGATAAATTTAGAGGAAAAAAATCTATCACGATTGAAAGCCCTTTCTGTTATATATGAACAATATGAAAGATTGAAGACAGAAGACCCCACAGTGTTATTCGATGCGAGGGGGCGTATAGATTTTGATGATATGATCTTAATAGCGCTTAAGGCTTTGAGGGAGGAGTCGGAGTTGAGAGACGATTTCCGGGAACGTTACAAATATGTCATGGTGGATGAGTATCAAGATACGAATCGGGCACAGTTAGAGTTGCTATTTTCTGTTTTAGATCCTGACAAAAGTAACGTTTGCTGTGTGGGTGATGATGATCAGTCGATATACAGATTTCAAGGAGCCGCACTTTCCAACTTCCGAGTTTTTAGAGAGAAATTTCCTGAACTGAAAGAGATCGCGTTGAAAAAAAATTATAGATCTACCGCTGCTATCGTAAAGGCATCGTCTAACATTATCATGAATTTGCCTAAAGAAGAAAGGGTGGCAATTAAGGAATTGGAGTCATGTAAGACGTATCAGCATGAAGGTGTAAGGTGTGTTGAATTCTCAACGGAAGAAGAAGAGATGTTGTTTCTGGTAAGTGAAATCGAATGTGTTGCCGATATGATTCGTGACGATAGCTCACTCACTGAAGAAGAAAGAAATAATCCATACAATAATATTGCTATCATTCTTCGTCGCCGTAGTCAGATCAAAAAACTGATAGACGTATTTCTTGACAAGGGGGTGCCATACGCGACCGATGGTAAGGAAGACATAAGACAGGAAAAGAGAGTAAGGCAGATGATGGATGTTCTTACGCTTGCGGGTATGGTGGATGATGATAATGATGAAAAGTCTCTCATTCTTTACAGGATACTTACTTCAGATTATTCTGAAGTATTGCTTTCTGATCTTATGAGGTTTATTGGATATGTAGGTAAGTGTAAGGCCCGAATGCGGAAGAAGGATGATGTTGAGAGATATTCCTGCTGCAGTTTTTTTAGCGAATTCCTGAGATGCTTTCCATACTCTGGTGATGTAGCTCCAACGAAGAAAGACTCTGGTGCGCTGGATATTGCCATGGAGCTTGGCCTACAGAAACCGCATGCATTGCATAAGGCAGCCTGGGCGGTTTCTAGAATGCTTTGCGATGCTGGAAGTAGACCTGTTCATGACATTCTTATGAGATATATCGAGGATATGGCGATATATCGGTTTATCCTTGATAGTTATGCTGAAAATGAAGTACTGAAAGCAAGGGATTTGAGGTCTCTTGTGTCATATATTAGCATGGTTAAACAGTCGGATTTATCCAATCCTGCCCTCAATCTTCACGATTTTACAGATGAAATGGAGCTTAGGGAAATTCATAGAATGCCTGTGCAGGGAAAAATGGTTACAATGAGTCAGAATGGTGTTAGGTTATATACCGCTCACGCATCTAAGGGGTTAGAGTTTTATGCAGTGTTTATGCCTTTTTGTCTTGATCGAAAAAGTTGGCCATTTCGAGGCAAAAGTGATGTGGTTCCTTTGCCGCCGGATATTTATAAAAGCAAGGAGAAGGTTGAAGAAAAATCAAAAATCAAAGAACTGAAGTTGTATGATGAGCTCAGGATCTTTTATGTTGCATCGACCAGAGCGAAGGCTTCCCTTACGTATACGGTTACGCCCGCTGAAAAGTCTATATCGAGTCCCTTTTTGGATTATGCGAATGTTAAAAAAGTATCGTGGACCCCAGATGGCGAAAACGCATTTCTTGGGGACTTCCTGAGTCGGTCTCCAGAAAACGATACATTTGATGGCAGTAAAGATGTTCTAAAGGATTTGGTCAAAAATCTCACGCTTACACCTACCAAACTTAATACTTATATTTCCTGTCCTCGAAAATTTCTTTACAACTATGTTCTGGGTCTTCCGGGTAAAAAGACACAGCATCTTGTTTTTGGAAATTGCGCTCATAAGGGGCTTGAAGACGTTTACGAGCATTTTATGAAAAAGAAGCAGTTTCCTGATTTTAAATTTTTCAAGAATTCTTTCAAGAGAGAATTGGAATATCAGGGAGTTAATGATTCTATAAAAAACTGGTGTAATGATAGGTTGGATACGCTTGAGCTTTGGTATAAAAGAGAATCGAAGGATCCGGTCATGCCGGACTCTCTCGAAGAAGACTTAAAAGTTTTCTTTGCGGAAGGGCTTGTGTTTAAAGGTAAATTTGACAAGGTGGAAATTGACGAGGATGGGGCTATCAGTGTTATAGATTATAAGACGGGTAAGCCTGACAAACATATAAGGGCTATGTCGGGATGCATGGATCTTTCGAAACATGAATGCGATCCATATTATCGTCAGCTTGTTGCGTACAAGCTGATCTTTGATAGGGCAATAAGTAAAAAAGGACAGGGTAATATTGCCAATGGGATCCTTAAATTCCTGGAACCGATTTCTAAAACCGTGAAAAAGTATGATATGACAGCAGGTAGTTTTAAGGATATAACGGTGGAGCTTACGGACGCAATGGTGTCGGAGCTCGAAAAAGTCATTATGGATACATGGAAGGGAATACAGGCGGTAGAATTCAACAAACTGCCAGAGAGGGATGTTAAAGAGCGTTGCGGTAGATGTGAATACGATTCGATGTGTTGGATGGGGTAATGAGGGGTTGTTAATAAGGAGATATACCATGGAAAAAAGGTTTATAAGCGATTTGAAGGTTAATGAGAAGGTCGATTCTTGTTTTATGCTAAGAAAGAAAAATCTGAAACGTACGAAGTATGATAAGCCATATCTTGAAATGACCTTGGCGGATAAAAGTGGCGTAATAGAGAGTCGCATGTGGGATGATGCCGAGAAATCCAATGAAAAGGCCGAGACCGGAGACATTGTTATGGTTAAGGGGACTGTGGATAAGTATCGCGAAGAAAAACAAATGAAGGTGGACTTCATTGAAAAAGCGGATGATAGAGCATTTAGATATGAAGATATGGTTCGCGTGGCAGGGGATGGAGAGAAGATACGTGCCGGTGTCGTTAAATATCTGGAAGATATAAAAAATCCATGGGTAAGGAAACTCGCGGACAGCTTTGCTGGTGACGAAGAGCTTATGGCGAAGCTTGCCCGTGGCGTGGGCGGAAAGAGTTGGCATAACGCTTATATTGGTGGTCTTATTGAGCATACTTTCGAGGTAATGGTGATTGTGGATCAGATGTGTTCTCTTTATGCTGAAGCTGATAGGGATATTGCGATTTTTGGTGCTTTTATACATGACATTGGGAAGATATATGAACTTGACGAGAAAAAGCTTGAGTATACTATTGAAGGTGGGCTGGTAGGGCATATCGCTATCGGCTATAGAATGCTCAATGAAAAGATCTCGAAAATTTCAGATTTTCCTCAAGAACTCGGGATGCGCTTGGGGCACATTGTGCTAAGTCATCATGGAGAATATGAACAGCAATCTCCGGTTTTGCCGAAAACGCTTGAAGCAACAATCGTCTACCAGACTGATGAGTTGGTCTCTCAGGTTAACGCTGTAAAAGAAATCCAACTTGCGCAGTCAGGTGAAGGGAAGGTGTGGAGTCCTTATGTTTCATTGAAAAGTAGGAAGTATTTCGTTCGCGATCGTAATGAAGAGGGCTGGGTGGAATCAGATGTCCCTAATACTGCTGATGCCGGTGTGCCGGAGGATGATAATCTTTTCGGTTAATCTTTCTTTTTAGATAGTCTTATGTTGTCGATGTAGATGGGACCGGAGTATGCCGGTTTGGGGTTAGATTCAATGCGAATTCCGAGTTTGCGTATATCTCTCCTGAAGTCCTCGTTGACAATTGTTCTGCGCCAGTCCTGGCTTTGTTCAGAAATATCTCCTCGAAGAGTAGTCCACTTTCCGGGTATCAGAAAAGCACTGCGGGTCATTTCTATGAAACGCCAGTTTTCTCCAGCGGTAACTATGAATCTTGCCTTAAGTCCTTTAGGGCATGAATTAGGCACGTATATGTCGGCGGCAATAGAATCATAATTACCAAAGTTGAGATATTGAGCTATTTCGATATATGCCGCTGTCCATTTGTTGCCCGCGAAATTCGCGTATATTTCAAGACTTCCCTTACCAATGCTTGCCATTCCGGTGATGTTTGATATGTTTACAGCCACATGATCCGGTTTTTCTTTTGCCCAGAGAGGTATTTCCCAACCATCAGCATTTCTTTCAAAGTTAAAAAGAGGTTCTGCGTCTACGAAGGACTCTGTGTCGGATGAGGCAGAACCTTCTATTTGTTGAGGGCCAATGCGTACTGTCTTTGTTACTACGGGACCGTTATTTCTGCTTTCTACAATAGTGAAAAATACTTTCTTATCGCGAAGAAAGTACATTAGGATAAGTCCAATAATGGCAATAAGGAGAATAGACGCGGAGATCTTTAACTTCCCGGGGACGCGTGCTTTTTGTTTTTTGGCGGCGCCGGATTTTTTTGCGGGCTCAAACTTGTTTAGTTTGTTGTTGTCGGATGATTGAACAGTTCCGCCTCTGAAATAGGTTCGGGAAAGTTCTCTGTCTATGTGATCGTACTCTGTCTTTTTTTTCATAATTTGAGGGTTGATTAGTTAATGACTTATTATAGAGGACGCTTTCTCGGTAGTCAATGGCGGAGTGATTTCAGCTAATGTTAAATATGTGCGAAGAAGAAGATAGAGAAAATTATTTTTGTCCGCAAAAGGTGCATATGTGTGAAATTAGTACCTATTCTAGATTTGCATTGTATTAATTATATGATATACTTTTTCTGACAGTGTGCTATACAATAGTTTATTATGGTGAGACACAACAAGAAGGTGTAGAGGGATTGGTGTATGAAAGTTATTTCAGTTGTCAATCAGAAGGGCGGATGTGGAAAGACCACCCTAGCTGTTAATGTAGCTGCAGCGCTAGCTCGTACAGGCAATGAAACGCTTCTTATTGATCTGGATCCCCAAGCTCACGCTACTTTTGCTATGGGCTTCCGAGAGAAGATATCTGATATTAAGACGTCTTACGATATTTTTCGCTCTCGTCTCGAGAATGAAAATGTCCTTCCGCAAGAATTACTGTTGACCAATCGCCAGAATTTGGATTTCATGCCCGCTAATATGCTTTTGAGTGCCGCGGAAATAAATTTGGGAAGCGTTGATGGCGGGGCTACAATATTATCACAGTATCTGTCCGATCCTTTTTTTCTGAAATATGACTATGTTATTATCGATTCTCCTCCGAGTTTCGGTTTTCTTACGCTTAATTCTATGTACTCAGCTGATATGATCGTTGTTCCGATGGATCTCAGCTATTTCTCTTTCAATGGAGTGGATAGCATCTATCGAGTCACTGGACTTCTCAATAAGGAAACCGGCAAACAGCCGGACGTATTTTTTGCGCTTAATATATTTGATGGACGGTCTAATTTTGCTAAAGACCTTGCGAAAGACGCCGAGGCCAAGCTTGGCAGGAATCTTTTTGGTACACGGATAAGATCCAGCGTTCGGTTAAGGGAAGCCTCAATGCTTGGGAAGACGATTTTTGAACATGATGCTAAGTGCAACGGTTCTATAGATTTCTACAATCTTACTTGTGAATTGATAAACCTTGATAAAAAGGGGCTGGATACGGTCATGAGGGAATTTGTTTTACGTGCCCCAAAAGCCGGGCAGGTCTATGTACTCGGTGATTTTAACGGGTGGAAGAAGACGGAAAACAATCGTCTTACGAAGAATGATGACGAAAAATGGTCTGTTCACCTCAGCTTGAGAAAAGGAAAGTATAGATATAAATATATGGTAGATGGTCATTGGCTGCATGATCCTGATAACTCTGAAGTCGAGACGAATATCTTCGGCAGTGTCGATTCTATCCTCTCCGTTTAAATTTCTTGAATAAATTCCTTTCTTATAGTTTAATACTCACTGGAATGCTGAGTTGTTATAATGATGGGGTGTTCCCCCAAACCGAAAGGATGAAAAATGACACAACCTATAATTTACTCAAAAGACAAGCAGGACATCGTTGTTCGGTATCCTGGCAATCCCATACTGACAAGAGATGATGTACCTGGAGCGGCAAAAGGCATATACAATTCCGGGTGTATTAAGACAGGGGATAATGCTTATGTTATGCTTTGCAGGGTCGAGACCCCCTCAATGAAACAGGTAATCTGGCCTGCGGATTCTACCAATGGCATAAAATTCACACTTCGTCCGGAACCAATCAAAATGCCTGATGATGAGGAGTTTAAAAAATATACGTATGGAATGTATTATGATCCGCGTGTGACAAAGATCGAAGATAAATATTACGTGGTTTTTGCTTGCCATAGTAGACATTCTTGCAGATTAGGATTGATGGAGTCCCCGGATATGAAAGAGTTCAAGTGGCGCGGGTTTATTTCTGAAACAGATAACCGAAACGGAGTCCTTTTTCCGGAGAAGATCAATGGTTTATACTGCCGATTAGACAGACCGAATACGGGTGATGGAAAGGGGTATACGTGGGTGTCGTATTCACCTGATTTGACTTATTGGGGCAATTCCAAGGTTGTGGCCGAGACACAGGATGAATGGGGATGGAAGAAAAACGGCCCAGGGGCTGTACCCATGAGAACTGACAAGGGATGGCTGGTTATTTATCATGCTGTAAATGTTCAATGCGAGGCACAGTATGTGTATCACATTGGGGTCATGCTTCTAGATCTTGAAGATCCTTCAAAAGTGATAGCCCGGGCGAAAGCTCCAATTCTCTCACCAACGATGGATTATGAAATTTGCGGCCTTACTTATGCCGTGGTGTTTACCGCCGGGGCGGTATTAGAGGATGATGGTGAGGTAAAGATATACTATGGTGGGGCCGATACTGTGCAGTGTCTTGCGACGGCAAAGATCGATGATCTTGTTGACGCGTGTTTTAATCGATAGTAGGCAATGGGAAATACACGATAAAATGGCGAATCTTGCAATAAGTACGAAAAAACGTAAAAATCTTGAAGAGAAGATGAAGCTTTTTCATGTAAAGGAAAGCGATCTGGTGGAGCATTTTATACGTTCAGGCGGTCGCGGCGGACAGAACGTAAATAAAGTTTCCACATGTGTATATTTGAAACATGTTCCGACCGGAACAGATGTTAAATGCGGCAGGGAACGATCTCAGTCATTAAATCGTTTTTTGGCTCGTAGAATTTTAGTAGGAAAGATAGAGAAGACGGTTCTGGGCATTGCTTCTGAAGAACAAAAGCGAATTGAAAAGATTAGACGTCAGAAACGAAAAAGATCCAAACGTGCGAAAGAAAAGATGCTGGAGGGCAAGAGGAAAAGGTCGGAGAAAAAAGGCATGCGGCGTCCGGTGTCGACAGAAGAGTAAAATGAAAAAACTCACAATAGATTTGCATGACATTTTTAATAAACATCATAAGATTGAAGAAACTCTTCGTGGAATGTTGCGTGATGCAAATGATAAAAAAATAAAAGTTGTGGAATTGATACCAGGCAAGGGGTCTGGTCAGTTGAAAAAGCGTGTGCTAAAATTCCTTGAAAGGAATAGGGGCTTGTATCATCGTATAGAAAAAGATCCGAAGAATTGGGGAAGAATTTTTGTTCGGTTTAAGTAACCTGATAACGAGTGGGAGATCACCTTGGCGAAACGACGCGACGCATGGGGATCAAAGATAGGCGTTATAATGGCTGTGGCGGGGTCAGCGGTTGGGCTGGGCAATTTCTTGCGGTTTCCGGTTCAAGCGGCTAAGAACGGTGGTGGCGCGTTTAT
This sequence comes from uncultured Planctomycetia bacterium, assembly GCA_964482475.1. GTDB lineage: Bacteria > Omnitrophota > Gorgyraeia > Tantalellales > Tantalellaceae > JAHJBY01. Next base: position 19,073 of record CAYZXR010000002.1, read on the forward strand.
GATACCTTATTTCGTTGCGCTACTACTTGTAGGTATTCCCGTGATGTGGGTCGAGTGGGGGATAGGTCGATATGGTGGAGGATTTGGTCACTCATCAGCACCGGGTGTTTTTAATAGTCTTTGGAAGAAGAACCGTTTTATTAAATATTTTGGTGTTATTGGTATTTTTGGTCCCATGGTAATTATGGTGTACTATACGTATATCGAATCATGGACTCTCGCATACAGTTTCTTCTCTCTTACTCAAAAATATTCCTCTATTAGTAGTCAGGCAGCCATGCAGTCCTTCTTGCAAGGATTTCAGGGGGTAGTGAAAAATGAATATTTTTCGAGTATTGCTACCGCGTACACTTTTTTCCTTATCACTTTTGCTGTTAATCTTGTAGTACTGAAACACGGCATACGTGGTGGGATAGAACGATTTTGTAAATTCGCGATGCCTACATTGTTGATATTTGGTGTGATTCTTGCTGTGCGTGTTCTTACTCTTGGTACGCCGGATGCAGCCCGTCCCTCATGGAATGTTATTAATGGACTTGGATATTTATGGAATCCGGATTTTGCGCAACTTAAATCCGCAAAGGTATGGCTAGCGGCGACGGGACAGATATTTTTTACGCTTAGTGTCGGAATAGGTGTGATTGTGACATATGCAAGCTATCTGAAAAAGGGGGATGATGTTGCTCTTTCCGGCCTTACCGCGGTGACGATGAACGAAACGGCAGAAGTTGTTCTCGGGGCAAGCATAATCATTCCGGCGGCATTCATGTTTTTTGGTCCTATGATGATGGGGGACATAGCGAATTCCGGGGCGTTTAATCTGGGATTTGTGACTATGCCGCTAATATTTAACAGTATGCCGTTGCCCGCAATAATGGGGTTCTTGTGGTTTGGGTTGCTTTTTCTTGCGGGAGTTACATCTTCTGTGTCACTTTCTCAGCCAGCCATTGCTTTTCTTGAGGATGAATTTAATGTTTCTCGCGAGCGAGCTGTCGCTATTTTTGGCGGGGTTACTTTTGTTCTTTGTCACGGTGCTATTTTCTTTTTGGCTAGGGGGGTCGTTGATGAGCTTGATTTTTGGGGCGGGACATTCTGTTTGGTTGTTTTTGCTACTGTAGAAGTTATATTATTTGGTTGGATCTTCGGAATAGAAAAAGCTTGGGAGGAAGTTCATCACGGAGCCGATATGAGAATTCCCGGTGTGTATAAGTTTGTGATTAAATACATAACCCCGGTATTCTTATTAACGATACTTATTACGTGGTTCTGGCAGGATTGGCTTCCTATCATTCGCATGGACAATGTTCCAGATGCCGATAAAACTTGTGTGATGGTTACCAGAGTCGCTTTGTGGCTTCTTTTTCTCACTATTGCCGTGCTTGTAAGAATAGCTTGGCGCAAACGCAAAACTGGCAAGGAGGGGATATGACGGCAATGGGTTGGATCTTCCTTTCAGTCTCTTGGCTTCTGATTTTAGGTTTGGCATGTTTCTGTTTTTACAAAGTATTCAAGAAAAAAGAACTAGACTGATCTAAGACAAATACATTTTTCTTTGCATTTTAAGAATTGTGGTGTAAATTATGGTTATAATAACTATTATAACAGGGGGGCATAAATGGAAAAAGATATAGCATTCTTCGAGAAAAATAAATATCAGGATATTCGCGTCAGAGTGTCGGAGTACCAGGGTAATGACGTTATTGATATTCGCGTCTGGACTCAGCCGCCACAGGGCAGTGAAAAAGTTCCAACAGGAAAGGGAATCAATATTAATGTTAGACTTTTTCCGCAGTTGAAGGCAGCGCTTGAAAAATTGGAAACTGAACTTCGCGAAAATAAAATGTTATCATAATAGGTTTTTTACTGCGCTAGATCCTATTATTGTTTGACATTACAAGAGAGACGAGCCTATTATGGTTGAGAAACGAAAATTCATTAGACATCTTCTTGTCAGTCCCCTGGAGTATATGGTGGAGGATGACGATACACCACAAACCAGCGAGACCGTTGATATAAGCGAGGGTGGTTTGTTGTTTATGGGTAAGAAGTCGGTGCCTTCCGGAACAAAGATAGACATCCATATACCGCTGTATGAAAAAACATTCCATATAAAAGCAAATGTTGTTCATTCCAAAAAGGATGAGGAGACTGGGCTTTTTAAAATCGGAGTTTCTTTTATGACATACTCCGATGCTTTTAAGGTCAAGCTTATCGAACAGATATACCTAATAGAGGAATATCGTGTTCTGCGTTCTCTGCAGCTTGGTAAAGATGTTTCCCTTCAGGAGGCATCTCAGGAGTGGATCAAACGATACTCCGAACGTTTCAAGAAGTTGTACTGGTAAAAACCCTTCATTTTATTATTTCCACAATAAAGGTGCGGACATCTGCGTCCGCGCATATGCATTATAATCATACATGAAAATTGTAGGGGCACGGCATGCCGTGCCCTGAAAGTCTACATTATTGCCATCCACGATTCATGATTTACTATTCACTTCAAGGGCGGGGTAACCCCGCCCCTACGATCTACTATTTACTTGTC
>CAYZXR010000002.1:21717-43495 GCA_964482475.1 uncultured Planctomycetia bacterium
CTATTCACTTCAAGGGCGGGGTAACCCCGCCCCTACGATCTACTATTTACTTGTCTAGGGCACCCACAAGGGGTGCCCCTGCATTGCCTCACCATCCATTATCTACAAGCTATAATTCACAATTTTACTCCTAATAAACATTGACAAAGCGTCAGTTTGCAGGTATACTTCACTAAAGTGGTTTAAAATGGAGGAAAGTGGAGTGTTTTACGGAGAGTACTCACATACGATAGATAAGAAGAGCAGGGTTATAATACCCTCGAAATTTCGTGAAACTTTGCGTGAGAAGGGTGTAGAGAAACTATATATCACGCGAGGTTTGGACAAATGTCTTTTTATGTTCCCAGAAAATCAGTGGAAGCTGCAGGAAAACAAGTTCAGGGCGATGCCATTCACAAAGAGCGAAGTAAGAAAATTCACACGGCAATTTTTTGGTGGTGCTTCAGAATTGGAACCTGATAAACAATGGAGAATTCTTATACCGGACTACCTTAAAGAGTATGCGGGCATTTCACGTGATATTAAGATATTAGGCATAGCTGATCGAATAGAAATATGGGATATAAATAAATGGAATGAGTTTTACAAGGTATCCAGAGACAAGTATGAGGATATCGCGGAAAATCTTATAGATATTCAGTAAAGAGGGGGTAAATATGTACAGACGATGCGCGGTTAAGTTTCACAAGAAGCAAGTAGAATTCATAAATTGCGTCAACATGGTGGAGCGTGTAAAAAAAGCAAGGGCTTTACCAGGTATATCGCGTCTTGGTGTAGAGCGGTATGTCCTGACATCGCTGGGCGGAGAGAAGAAAAGACAGTATACCATCAAAAATTGTTCGTAACCCTATACAAACAAAAATTATTTACAAATATATGGCACATCTCCCGGTATTATTAGAAGAAATCCTATTAAATCTACAACCTGAACCCGGTGATATTATTTTTGACGCCACGGCCGGTGGAGGGGGGCATGCCGAAGAGATATTAAATCGGATTACCCCGGACGGGAAGCTGATAGCAGTTGACCGGGATGCTGAAGCGGTAGATCGGATTGCGGATCGGCTTCAAAAGTTTGATAGCTCTGTGATATGCGTTAATGATGATTTTCGTAATATTCGCGAAATGCTCTCTGCTCGCGGTATTGATGGTATTGATGGAGCTATTTTTGATCTGGGTGTTTCATCTTATCATCTTGATGATGGCAGTCGCGGTTTTAGTTTTTTGCAAGATGGACCGCTTGATATGCGATTTGATACACGCAGTGGAATATCGGCACGAGATGTCGTGAATACGTACAGTCAGGATGAATTAAGGACTATTATTAAAGATTTTGGCGAAGAACGACACGCGCTCTTGGTGGCGAGACGAATCTGTTCCGCTAGAAAAACCGGTGCGATTAATACGACCGGGGAACTTGCGAAAATCGTTAACGATGCTGTGGGCTACAAATATCGGCAACAGAGGCTACATTCGGCGACTAGAACATTTCAGGCATTGCGAATATTTGTCAATGACGAGCTTGCGGCCATTGAAGAGGGGGTTGCAGGGGCGATAGATTTCTTGAAACCCGGTGCGAGAATTTGTGTTATATCATTCCATTCGTTAGAAGACAGGATTATTAAGAATATTTTTAGAGATGAAAAAAGGGAAGGACGCCTTGATATCATAACCAAAAAGCCCATGGGGTCCGGACCAGATGAAATTCGAGACAACCCGCGTGCACGCAGTGCGAAATTAAGGGTGGCGGAGAAGAAAATATGAGAATTTACAGAAGCCTATTCACATATTTTATCATCACAGTAATAGCATTTGGCTACGTACACCAGCGTGTCGAGATAATTAAGACTGGGTATAGTCTTCAAGAGAACAGAAAACAGCTCTCTCACCTAGTTGACCGCAATTCTAAATTGATGTATAATCTTTCCAAACTGGAATCCCCCAGAAATCTGCTCTCTTCGGTAAATAGTGATCGGATCGTGTTTGCCGGTCAGCGTTTACATCAAAGAGAGTCCTATGTGTTGTCCCGGCGTGACCAGGCGAATGAAGAGTTCGTCGACGGTTTTATCGGACGGGTAATGGATATTTTTACCGAAAAGGCTGAGGCTAAATCGCGCAGGTAGAAGGGGGAGGCTTATAGGGTTTGCCGGGGTGATCTTTTTCGGTGATCCACGACTCCTTTTTACCAATGAGGACGTATGTTCAGGGCACGCCAATATGCAATTTTTGTTGTTCTATCAGCGATTTTTTTGACTCTTTTTTTTCGGCTTGTCTATTTGCAGGTTTTTAATCACGAGAAATTCAAGGAGATGGCAGAGGAACAGCACAATACGGTTTACCGTATAGAACCCCTCCGTGGAATGATCTCTGATAGGTTTGGCGAACCTTTGGCTATAAATCTGGACACACCTAGTATCTATGCTAATCCGCGAATAATGGATGATAAAGAGGCTGCAGCGCGTAAGTTAGCCCGCATTCTTGATGTTGACAAAGGCGTTCTTATAGAGCGCTTCCGTCGTGACAAGGCCTTTGTGTGGGTGAAGCGATGGGTGGCTTCCCAAGCCGCTGAAAGAGTGAAGAGGTTAAAGCTACAGGGTATCTATCTTGTAGCTGAAAGCAAACGTCATTACCCTAATGACGCGATGGCGGCACATATTGTTGGTTTTGCAGGACTTGATAATACCGGGCTTGAAGGCATCGAACTTTTTCATGATAGCAAACTGCGCGGGGAACCCGGGTTTAGATATGTTGTCAGGGATGCCAGGTCGAAACCGATCTTGTTTGATGAAAAGAGCTCTGTTCCGGCGCAGAATGGTCTAAACATTGTGCTTACTATCGATAGTGTCATTCAATATATCGCCGAGGAGGAACTTGGTGCGATGGTTAAAAAGTTCAATGCAAGCGGTGCGTCGATAATCGTGATGGAGCCTTCGACCGGGAAGATTCTCGCCATGGCAAGTTATCCTGGATATGACCTTAATAATTTCTCCGGCGCTCCGGCCGCGGCAAAGAAAAATGCGGCTATCTCAAGTGTTTTTGAGCCCGGCAGTGTTTTTAAGATCATTGCAGCGAGTGCTGCGCTAAATGAAGGGGTATGTACACCTGATGAGAAATTCAATTGTGAGAACGGAAGCTATAGAATAGGCGGAAGGATACTAAGCGACTATCATCCGTATGGAGAGCTGACGTTCTCTAAAGTTATATCGAAATCGAGCAATATAGGAACAGCGAAAATTGCACGCAAGCTTGGGAAAAAGAAATTTTGTGAGTATATCCAGAAGTTTGGATTTGGAAAAATGAATGGTATTGATCTACCCGGCGAGGTGTCAGGAATATATCGTTCTCCAAGTGGCTGGACGCCTAGCGACATGACTACCATACCTATAGGTCAGGGGATAGCTGTTACTCCGCTTCAGCTCGCGTGTGCGGTCAGCGTAATAGCGAACGGTGGGAATTTGATGAGACCGTATGTCGTAGACCATATAACGAGCTGGGAGGGTGGAATTGTTCGCGAGAATAGGCCTCTATTAAGAAGGAGAGTTCTGAAAGAGGAAACCTGCCGGGAAATGCAGACCATACTTGCCGATGTGGTTAAGAACGGAACCGGCAGGCGTGCGCGTTCCAAGGTCTATACTATGTGCGGAAAAACAGGAACTGCTCAAATGGTGAACAAAGAAGGCGGATATTACAAAAACAAATATGACGCTACGTTTATTGGTTTTGCGCCTAAAAAGAATCCAAAAATAAGCATCGTTGTTACAGCCAGGGATCCGCATCCCTCACATTTTGGAGGAACAGTAGCCGCTCCGGCATTTAAGAATATTGCCGAAAAAACACTAGAATATCTGGAGACAAATTCGAATGAATAATGATATATCTGAGTTTCTTGGAATGTTGTCTTCGGTCCCGATTCAGGTCAGGATAGATTCACGTAATGTTTGTCCCGGAGATGCTTTTATCGCGGTAAAAGGCACATTGAATGACGGTCATGTGTTTATAGAGGAGGCGATTGCGAGAGGTGCGACGGCCGTCGTATGTGAGAATATCCCGGAGGGGTTCATTGACAATAACGTAAAGTTTATTGTTGTTCCCGATACGGAGCAAGTTATGGGGGACATAGCTAAAAAGGTTTATGACGATCCGTCTACAAAGATGCGGACTTATGGTATTACCGGCACGAATGGTAAGACCACAACGGCCTTTATTATGCACCACATTCTGAAGTCGGCAGGTCTTAAGTGTGGGTTGATAAGTACGGTCCATAATATTGCTTCAGACGACATGCGATCTCCTTCCACTATGACCACGCCGGGCGTGATGGAACTCAATAGACTTTTGTCACAGATGGTGCATAGCGGTAAAGAGGCCGCTGTAATTGAGGTTTCCAGCCATGCGTTGGAGCAGGGAAGGGTTGCCGGTCTCGGACTTGATCGTGCGCTGTTTACTAATATAACACCAGAACATCTAGATTATCACAAAAGCATGAAAGCATACTTGGAGGCCAAAGCTGAAATATTTGGTCTTCTTAAAGCCGGAGGCCTTGGAGTGTTCAATGCGGATGATCCATTGGCTGGGGATGCTGCCCGGCTTTCTGAAGTTCCAGGTGCCGTGACTTTTGGAATAGATTCTCCTGCAAACGTTCAGGCGAAAAATATTCAGTTGTCTTCTTCAGGAGCGGAGTTTGATATTAATGCGGAAGGCTATGGTGAAATTCATATTACTACACATTTGGTAGGCAAACATAATATCTATAATATTCTCGCTGCGTCAGCCGCTCTTATTTCAGACGGGATTGACATGAAAATCATCGAGAGTGCAATAGAGGGTTTTGCTCCGGTGCCAGGGCGTTTTGAAAGAATTGATCATTCCGGTCCATTTAATGTCTTTGTTGATTATGCGCATACACCAGACGCTTTAGAAAATGTTCTAACGTGCTTGAGGGAATTGACAGAAAAGAAACTTATTTGTGTTTTTGGATGCGGTGGAGATCGTGATCGAGCAAAAAGACCTATGATGGGGGAAATAGCTTCGTCTATTGCGGATCATGTGATATTGACAAGTGACAATCCTAGAAGTGAGATGCCCGATGAGATACTACGTCAGATAGAAAAGGGAGTGATTGGCAAGGATAACTATAGTATAATAGAATCAAGACGTGAAGCTATTTTAGCAGCTCTTGCAATGGCCGAATCCGGAGACTCGGTTATTATTGCCGGCAAGGGGCATGAAAATTATCAGATCATTGGAGATCAGACGCTTTATTTTGATGATTGTGAAACCGCGGGACAAGTACTCCGGGAAATGGGATATTGATACCTCATATGATAGATATTGGTGTAAAAGAAATTGCTGACGCTGTAAGTGGAGAACTTACTTCTTCAAGTGTTGCGAATGAAGTAATAAGTGGCATATCAATTGATTCCCGCACCATACAACCCGGAGAAGTCTTCATTGCCATTTCCGGGGAGAATGCCGATGGCCACGATTATATTTCCCAGGCGGTTGCCGCTGGGGCGGTGGGGGTAGTGTCAGAACGTTCACGGGCTGAAGTTGAATTGCCGGCTCAAATTTATTTTATAAGAGTCGGGAATTCTATTGATGCGATGAAAACCATCGCCGCTTATATTCGAGATAAGATCGATATTCCGGTTGTTGCCATAACGGGGACTAATGGAAAGACCACTGTAAAAGACATCTTACAGTGTTTGCTTTCGAAGAAATATAAGACATATAAAAGCCCGCTTTCCTACAACAATAAGTTCGGTATAAGTCTTACTCTGTTCGGAATTAATAAGTCACATTCGGCAGCAGTATTTGAAATTGGGACCAACCATCCAGGTGAGATCGCGGATCTCACAAGACTTGTGCGGCCATCATATGCGGTTATTACAAACGTGGGTGCCGGTCACCTTGAGTTTTTTGGAAATACAGATGGCGTTTTTAGGGAGAAGATCAGCATCCTTGACCATCTTCCCGCGGATGGCATAGGTTTTCTAAATGGTGACGATGTCCGTTTGCGTGAGGCTGCAACAGATATTAAAAAAATAGTTTTTTTTGGGAAAACCCCGGGTTGTGATTTCCATGTTACGGATATACTGAAAAGAGAGGATGGATATGATTTTAGCCTCAACGGTGAGGTTTTGCATATTCCGCTTGTTGGGGAGCATAACGTGAATAACGCCGCCGCCGCAATAGCAGTTGCCGTAACTATGGGGGTCGAGTACAACGTAATACGGAAAGGTCTTCTTGAGGTGTCGCTTCCTGAAATGAGAATGAAGAAAAGCTTGTCCGGGGGGCTTATTTTTTTAAACGATGCGTATAACGCAAATCCAGATTCATTTGAATGTGCCTTAAAAACCTTGGAAGATATGGATTCCCAAGGAAGAAAATGGGTAATTTCCGGTGACATGCTGGAACTTGGCAGTCGTTCTGATGAGTTGCATAGAGAGCTTGGAGAACGCATCGCGTCAAAGAACTTTGATTTTTTGATAACACTGGGGGATGCCGGAATGATGACAGCATCCGGTGCGATTGAAGCTGGAATGAATGATGAACACGTTTTTTGCTCGCGGGATCACGAAGGTGCCGCGCTCTTGATCCGGACTATCGCGCGTCTGGGAGATGTTATTTTACTTAAGGGTTCACGAAAGATGAGGATGGAGGAAATTTTAAAATGCTATATCACCTCTTGTACCCGTTAAGAGATATTTGGTTCGGGTTTAATCTATTCCGCTACATAACTTTCCGGGCGAGTATGGCCGCGGTAACAGCGTTTATTCTGTGTGTCGTATTTGGGCCGCCGATTATACGTGTATTACGCAGGTTGAATATAGGGCAGTATGTGCGGAAAAAACATGTAACTTCCTTATCGGAGTTTCATGATTCAAAAGAGGGAACGCCTACGATGGGGGGGATCCTGATTATAGCATCCCTTTTGATATCGTCAATTTTGTGGTGTCGGTTGGACAACGATTACATTATCCTGGTTCTTGGAGGTATGGTGTGGATGGGGTTCATCGGGTTGATAGATGATTATCTAAAGTTAAAAAATCAAAGCGCAAAAGGGCTTCGGGGAATCACCAAACTTGTCGGACAAGTGATTCTTGCGTTGATAGTTGGCGGTTTTGTAATGCAGAGTAAAGGGATAGGTACGGAGCTTTACATACCGTTTGTAAAGAATGCTGTATGTAATCTCGGAATTTTTTACATGTTATTCATTTTGATCGTAATAGTTGGTACTTCTAACGCTGTGAATCTTACAGACGGATTGGACGGACTGGCAATAGGATGTATGTTGTTTGTTTCTCTTTCATATGCCGTTATAGCTTATGTGACAGGGAACTCGGTTCTTAGCGGGTATTTAAATGTTTTTTATTTACCTGGGTCAGGTGAACTTACATGTTTTTGTGCGGCAATGATAGGCGCGGGATTGGGGTTTTTGTGGTTCAATAGTCATCCTGCTGAAGTTTTTATGGGGGATACAGGTTCATTGGCACTTGGTGGTTCGATCGCGATCGTGAGTGTTCTTATAAAGAAAGAAGTGCTTTTGTTAATCACCGGAGGAGTATTTGTTATGGAATCTGTTTCCGTGATTTTGCAAGTGCTCGTATTTAAAACAAGGGGAAAAAGGCTTTTTAGAATGTCTCCGATTCATCATCACTTCCAGTTAAAGGGATGGCCCGAGTCTAAGATCACCGTACGTTTCTGGATCATTTCCGCAATACTGGCGATGTTGAGCATGGCCGCGTTAAAAGTGCGATAAACAAACAGAACAGGATATAATAAGTGCTGGATCTTAAAAATAAAAATGTACTTGTGATAGGCATGGGCATCAGTGGATGTTCAGCCGCCAGATTTCTTGCGAGAAAAAACGCGAAAGTGTTTGTTACAGAAGGTGCCTCCGGACTGAATATTCAAACAACAGCAGAGGAACTAAGCCAAGATGGCATATGTGTGGAAATAGGCGGTCATACAAAGGAATTTTGCCGAGAGCCTTTTATGGTGGTTGTTTCACCGGGCGTGGATATTCATTTGCCCAAAGTCGTCTCCATTATTCCGGACGGAGTACCTGTCATTGGGGAGCTTGAACTGGGCGCGATGTATTGCGACGCGTTCATGGTGGCCGTAACAGGAACAAATGGTAAGAGCACTACTGTCGAACTCATTGGTCATATTCTTACCTCATCCGGTAGGCACACGGTAGTGTGCGGAAACATCGGCACGCCTATTACTTCCGTAGTCGACAATTTGGATAAAAACAGTTTTGCGGTGGTTGAGGTTAGTTCTTTTCAGCTTGAGACGATTAAAAAATTCAAGCCGGGAATCGCTGCTTTGTTGAATGTAGCCGACGACCACTATGATCGACATGGCGATTATGACAGCTACAAAAAAGAAAAGCTCAGGATATTTACTAATCAAGATAAAGACAACTACGCTCTTATTCCCTCATATTTGCGTGACGATGTTATTGCAACTAATGTGAAGGGACATATTGTTTGTTTTGATGATGAGGATATTAAAATGAATATTACTGAAATTCCTTTGAAGGGAAAGCACAATGTTGAAAATGTCAAATGTGCTGTGGCGGTTTCAAGATTGATAGGGGTGGACGAAGATAAAATAAAATCAGGGGTGATAAATTTCAAAAACCTGGATTGCCGATTTGAAAGTATCGGTATCTTTGAAGATATTGAGTATATAGACGATTCAAAAGCGACGAATATCGATGCGACAAAACGTGCTCTTGAATCTTTGGATAAAAGAGTCGTACTTATAGCCGGGGGACGAGATAAAGGTGGAGATTATAGACAGGTATTGCCGATAGTCCGTGAAAAGGTAAAAGCTATGGTTGTTATAGGGGAAGCCCGCGAAAAGCTTATGTCAGTATTTTCAAATGCGATCCCGGTGATTGAGGCGGACACAATGAGTGAAGCCGTGAAGTATGCTTCGCGCGAGGCAGTCCAAGGGGAAGCCGTTCTTTTGTCTCCAATGTGTTCCAGTTTTGACATGTTCAGAAATTATAGAGAAAGAGGGGAAGCCTTCAGAAAAGAGGTGTTGTCTTGAGGCGTGATGCGCAGATCGTATTTCTGGTCGCAGCTATACTGGCAATGACGGGCGTTGTGATGATCTACTCATCAAGTGCGGTCCATGCACACATGGTTTATGGGGATAGCTTATATTTCGTTAAACGCCATTTCATGTTTCTTGTAATGGGTATTGTTGCTGCCGCGATCTGTATGTTTGTTCCAGCGGAGTTCATAAGGGAAAAGTCAAAATATTTAATGATAGCAGCGTTGTTGCTGTTGGTGGCGGTTCTTATCCCTGGCATAGGTTCTATAGGAGGAGGTGCTCGTAGGTGGATTCGGATCGCAGGAGGGGGTTTCCAACCTTCAGAATTTGCCAAGCTTGCGATGATTCTTTATCTTGCGGATTTCACCAGTCGCAAGAGGTATGTAATGTCTAGGCTACTAGAGGGGTTTCTTCCTCCCTTTTTCATGATGGGTCTTGCTGCGGGATTGGTGTTACTTGAACCGGATATGGGGTCTGCTGTCGCAATAGGAGTGATAGGTTTATCAATGTTGTTTGTCTCCGGCACAAGAATTAAACACCTGTGTATTGTGGCTGTTGGAGCATTGCCAGTTTTGTTCGTTCTCGTGGCTAGTGCTCCATATCGATTACAAAGAATTGTTACATTCTTGAAGCCTTGGGAAGATCCTCAAGGATCGGGTTTTCAGCTAATTCAATCTTTTATTTCCCTGGGGTCGGGAGGTCTTTTTGGTGTCGGGCTGGGGGGCTCTCGTCAAAAATTGTTCTTCCTGCCGCAATCACATACAGATTTTATTTACTCGATCATAGGGGAAGAACTGGGACTCATAGGGACAACCTCAATACTTCTTCTTTTTGCGCTGTTAGTGTGGTTTGCATTGAAGATATCTTTGAAACTTAAAGAGGTGTTTGCCTCGCGGGTGGTTTTCGGCATTAGTATAATGATCGCATTTGAAGCGATCGTGAATATAGGTGTTTCTGCTGGGGCACTACCAACAAAAGGCTTGCCACTGCCGTTTATAAGTTATGGAGGAAGCTCGTTGGTGATGCATTTTGCGGCGATAGGTATTTTGCTTAATATGGCCAGGAAGATGGAATCGTGAATGGTGAATTGTGAGGTAGGGGCACGGCATGCCCTGAAACAAGGAGGGGCGGGATTTTTCCGCCCTTGATTCGGAACAAAGGAGTTTTATGAAAGTTGTAATCGCTGCCGGTGGCAGCGGCGGGCATATATTTCCGGCTGTGGCCACGGCCGCAGAACTTGAAAAAACCGGAATTGACAATATATGCTTTATCTCCAGTAAAAGAAGAATTGATAAACGTATCATGGAAGGCATTCACTATCGCGCATTTTTTCTTTCAGTGAACCCAATGCCGTTCGGAGCGAACGTATTTAAGTGGATAGTGTTTTTTGTAAAGCTAGCGACAGACGCTTGTGTCTCATTGTACTTGCTTGTGCGTTTGCGTCCTTCAGTTGTAGTTGGTTTTGGAGGATATTCTGCTGGTACAGTTGTGAGATGTGCCGCGTTGATCGGTATCCCTGTCATTGTGCATGAACAGAACCTTTATCCGGGCAGGGCAAATAAAATGGTAAGTAATGTTGCTGACAGGATTGCGGTTAGCTTTAACGAGACAGCTGAATATTTTGCGGACGTTAGAGAGAAGGTTGTTCTAACAGGGAATCCTATTCGTTTAGGGATGTTGTCGAAAGACAAAACTAAGGCTTTGCGATTTTTGGGACTCAGTTGTGATCTAAAAACGGTATTGATAATGGGCGGAAGCCAGGGATCAACTTTTCTGAATAGCATAGCATCACAGGCGGCGGAAAAAATTTCTCGAGAATTCGAACATATACAGTTCATACATCTGACGGGGAAAGCGGATCAAGAGGGTGTGGAGAGATTTTACAAAGAAAGAGGTGTGAAAGCAAAGGTGTACGCGTTTATTGATCGGATTGACGTGGTTTATGCGGCTTGTGATATGGCAATAAGCAGGTCAGGAGCGGCGGCTATTTTTGAATTGGCCTACTATGCCCGACCCATGATACTTGTACCTTATCCTAATCCGAGGAATAGTCAACGAACTAATGCTATGTCTTTTTCGCAAGCCGGCGCCGCGGTTTATATGGAGGAAAATGATCTAACAGTTGAGATACTGGCAGATGAGATTGAGAAAATCCTGATGGATAGCGGGAAGTATCAGAAGATGTCAGAAAACGCGTCGCGGTTAGCTAAGGCCGATGCAGGAAAAAAGCTTGCGGAGAACATTGTAAGAATAGCTGCGGCATGAGTTGGTGAGTCGTCTTTTTGTAATGTAAATCTAGAGGAAATATGGGTAAGCATATTCATTTTATAGGAATTGGTGGAATAGGAATGAGCGCCTTAGCGGAAGTGGCTATGTCCCGAGGGGCCACCGTGAGCGGATCGGATCTGCGTCCGAACAATCTCACTGATAACCTTCAGATGAAAGGTGCGGTAATTTTCGACGGACACAATGCGGACAATATATCCAGTGATGTAGATATTGCGGTGAAATCTACATGTATTCCTGCTTCAAATGTCGAGCTAATAAAAGCTAAAGAGCTTGGCATTAAGGTTATTCACCGGTCTGAGATGTTGGCGGATGTAATGAAAGACTCAACTATGTCCATTGCTGTAACCGGCACACACGGCAAGACTACGACAAGCGCATTGATAGCGCATATAATGGATTCCTGCGACATGAACCCCACGGTCATCGTAGGCGGGGAAATAGGTCGTTTCGGAGGTAATGCTAAAGACGGATCAAGAGATCTTCTCGTTGCTGAAGTTGATGAAAGCGATGGTTTGTTCCGAGGGATTACCGCTAAGTGCGTGGTTCTTACGAATATTGAACGAGAACACATGGAACATCATGGAACTATGAATAACCTTCTCGCTTCATATGAGGAATTTATTGGACGTATTCCATCTGATGGATTGATAGTTTATAACGGGGAGGATACTGTCGCTAGCAGCGTTGCGGTTTGCTCCTCGGCGACCAAGATCGACTTTGGTGCTGTGAAAAACGGGCGTTTTCTATATGCATACGCGAATCTTTCCTGCGGAAGAGCTATTCAATTCGAGCTTTTTAAGGAAGAGAAATTGCTGGGAAAAATTGAGTGTAATATTATCGGACAGTATAACGCAATGAATATTCTTGGAGCTATAGCTCTTTGTCTGGAAAGAGGACTTAGTTTTGAGGAAGTTGCCGGAGCTGTCGCTACATTCAGCGGTGTGAAACGGAGATTTGACTTTGTGGATAGGATAGGTAATATTGACGTGGTTGAAGATTATGCACATCATCCTACAGAATTGAGAGCGGTCATAAAGGCGGCAGGTGAGTATTGCGGGAACGGTCGAGTTGTGGCTGTTTTTCAACCACATAGATACAGTCGTACCCATGATCTTTCTGAGGATTTTATTCATGCTTTTTATAATGCGGATGTGCTCATACTAACAGAAACATATTCAGCGGATGAAAGCCCTTCGGATGGCAAGGGAGTGCATGACATCTTGAAAGCAATTGATAAGAGTAAGTTTCAGTTGGTTGATTTTGTGAAAAAAGAAGAAATACCCGAGTATGTTTCCAATATTGTAAAGGGAAGAGATATCGTGTTAATTTTAGGCGCCGGGGATATCAGGGATATCGCGCGGCCGTTGTCGGATGCGATACGTGAGAAGGTATAATGAGTTCGCGAGGTGTCTTACATGAGAGATGAGATAAAGGACATTCTTAATATAGCATGTGATAGAGGAGGCGGGTCAGTCCTTTATGATGAGATGCTTTCAAGACATAGCTCCATTTTCATAGGAGGCAAAGTTTCCGCATGGTACGAGCCGTCTTGTTCTGAAGAATTGGCTGAGATTGGCTTGACCCTGCGTGAAAATGGGGCACGAGTGATTACTATAGGAAATGGAAGCAATACCTTGATGCCTGAGGAAGGGTTGGACGCGATAATGGTAAGTTTGGAAGATGAAAATTTTACTCATGTGGGATTTGAGGTAGACGGTCAGGTTACTGTAGGTGCTGGTAAAAAGTTAAGTTCTTTTATTTCTGAGTGCTCCTCCAGGGGTTTTAGTGGAATGGAAGGACTTGTTGGTATTCCCGGCACAGTAGGGGGTTCACTCTTTGTTAATGCGGGATATAAAACGGCTATTAGTGATCGTCTTTTGAGGGTTAAGATCATCGACACTTTCGGGCGCCTGAGAAATATGGAAAAAGATGAGATTGCTTTCGGATATAGAGAGGCATCATTCAATAAGGACATAGTCATAACAGAAGCGGTATTTTGCTTAGAAAAAGCACCTCTAGAGGATGTCCGAAAAAGAATGGAGACCTATTTTTTGGAAAAGTTAAATAGTCAGCCTCTTGAACAACAAACCCTGGGGTGTGTTTTTAAGAATCCATCTACTGAGGAAAAGAGCAGCGCTCAGTTGATTGATATGGCTGGAATGAAAAATCGCAGGGCAGGCGGTGCGATAGTTTCCTCGAAACACGCGAATTTTATCATAAACGAGGGCGGTGCAACATCTCGCGATGTAAAAGAGCTTATCAGCGTGGTGAGAGATGCGGTGAAAACGAAATTTGGTGTGGAGCTGGAGCTAGAGATAGAGATATTGGGGTAGGGGCACGGCATGACGCCCCCTGGACAAGTGAATGGTGAATTGTATGTAGGGGCACGGCGTGACGTGCCCTGAACAAGGGAATAGTAGGGGCGGGTACTAAACCCGCCCTGCGAGGAGATAGATGCAACAGTTAGTGGACAAGTTAAAAAAACATCGAATAGGTGTCTTAGCCGGTGGGTGCTCTAGAGAGAGGGAAGTAAGTCTCAAGAGCGGTAAAGCTGTGTTTGATGTCTTGCTTGCTGCCGGGCTTGATGTAATTCTTGTAGATATCAAAGAGGAATCAGAATCCTTTGTTGACGAATTTGATTTCAACGTTGCGTTTATAGTTTTACATGGAGGTTTTGGTGAAGACGGTGCTATTCAGAGGATACTGGAAGACAAAGGAATACCATATACAGGCTCCGGCCCTGCGGCTTCACATCTTGCTTTTGACAAGATATTGTCAAAAAAGGTGTTTATAAAGGGAGGTGTACCTGTTCCTGAGTGCATGGTAGCAGAGGCAAATGATGGTGTTTCATATGATAATGTCAAATTACCATGTGTTATCAAACCTGGAACAGAAGGTTCGAGTATTGGTCTTTCCGTGGTATCCTCTATGCATGAGTTTTCGGGGGCGTTAAAAAGGGCAGGCTTGTGTGGAGGTCAGATTATTATTGAGCAATATATTCCGGGAAGAGAATTGACAGTTGGCATTTTGGATGATGAGCCTTTGCCGGTTGTCGAAATTATTTCCGATGATGGTGTTTTTGATTTCAAAGCAAAATACGAAGATGACAGTACTGGATATGTAGTGCCGGCCAAGGTCGATGCAAACATCTGCAGGGAAGCGCAGAAGTTAGGAAAAAAGGCGCATTCGCTTCTTGGGTGCAGGTGCTTTTCACGGGTAGATATGAGGCTTGCTCCGTCTGGTGAGCTTTTTGTTCTTGAGGTTAATACAATTCCCGGTTTTACGGAGCGAAGTCTTCTTCCGTTGGCGGCGAAGTCCTTTGGTGTTACTTTTGAGGATCTGTGTTTAAGAATTATGAATAATGCGATACAGTGAGGGGCATGAGGCCCGATTAGAAAAACAGGGAGGAGAACACTGTGGCAAAAAGAAAACAATCGAAGCAGAAGAGTGGTCTGCGATCGCGATTGATGATGTTATTTCAAGATAATAGATTTCATTCTATTGTGATTTCGCTGGTCTTATTAACGGGGATATTTTTCGGGATCCGCTATTTTCTGCTTAATAACTCATTTTTTATAATTAAGAAGGTAACGGTAAACGGACAGAATAATATTTCTTTTCCGGTAGGTCAGAAAAAGATTAATGATTTGTATCTGGAAAGGAATATACTTTCAATTGACTTGAATCACGCATCGGTAATGATCGCTGAAAGTTTTCCACAATTGAAGGAAGTGGAAGTCCGACGGGTTATGCCGAGCACTCTGGATGTTGATGTCATTATTAGAAAACCTGTTGCTACTATCGGTAATGGCAACAAACTTATGGTTGACAGGGAGGCGGTCGTTGTGACTTCTATGCGTCCACCTGTTGATTTGATCCGGATTACTGGTCTCAACTTTTTTCTTCGCAAACCACGGACAGGAGAAAAGGTAAAAGCACCTCAAATTATTAAAGCTTTATCATTGCTTGATCTTTTGGAGAGAAAGAATATTGTGCAGGAGTATGATGTTGAAGAAATAAATGTATCAGACAGGAATAATATGCTTATCAAAGTTGAAGGTGTTACAGTGAAAATGGGAGAAGGTGATTTTCCTCAAAAGGTCAGTCGACTTCAGGAAATGTTGGAAGATCCGGGCATAAACATGAAAGGTGTGGAATATATTGATCTCCGCTTTGAAGAACCGGTGATAGCACCAAGATAAACAACGTATCGAGAGGAATATTTATATGATTATAGGTATGAGGAACAAAGTATTCGCTGTTTTAGATTTGGGATCCCGGGAAATCATCGCTATCGCCGCGGAGTGGGGCAAGAATGGTGATTATGTTTTTAAGGAATTTTTAGTATGTCCATCCAAAGGCATGCCGAATGGTGTTGTAAAAGACATGGCTCAGGCGGCGGATTCAATATCAAATGTTGTTAGTAAACTGTCTAAAAAAGTTGGAAAAAAAATACATGAAGTCCATGTGACAGTCAGTTCGTCTAGTGTGGAACTGGTTCCATCTCACGGGATGATACTTTTATCGAAGTATGGACGGGAGATACTTCCGAGGGACGTAGATAAATGTATGCGTGTCGGCGCAGTTGTTAGAGCTCCTTCAGGAAAAGAGTCTTTGCATAGAATGGTGAGAGAGTTTTCAGTTGATAGCTCAAGTGGGATAAAAAAACCTGTAGGTCTTGAAGGTCTTAAAATGGGTGTCACTATGACTGTTTTAGTGATAGATATCTCTGTGATGCGAAATCTCAAAAAATGTATCGCTCTTGCTGGGTACAATACGGGAGAAATTGTTTTTTCAGGCATTGCGGCTTCGCACCGGTCTGTTCCCGAAAACAGTAAAGAGGATGGAGTTTGTTTCGTAAACATTCGAGGTGACTTGACCGAAACAATGATTTTTCGTCAAGGATCACTCCTCGATTGTAGGGTGCTACCTTTCGGGGCAGGAAAAAATATGCTTCAAAAGGAAGGAGCGGATCCCGGAGGTATGAGAGAACTATCGGCGATCCTGCATTCTATGGATGGGTGGGGCGAGGTGGAAACCGTCATTATTTCCGGAGAAAGTGAAGTAAATGAGGATGTTTTTACAGAATTATGCTCTGGGACCGGACGAGACATTAGTCACGGAACCTGTTTCTCGAGACCTCTTGAATATCTCCCAACCGACCGTGTGCGGTATGTAGGATGCCTGGGAATACTGGATCACATACAGATGGCTAAGAGATCGAGACGGGGAGAAGCGAATCCCCTTAAATGGTTTTTCAGTCGGTTTATCAGCTTCATGGATAGGTACTTTTAGATCGCTATCTGCTGTCGGAATCTATTTATTACTATTATTTGACATCATACGTGAAGTGTGATACTTTTTACCATTGCTATCACAACTTCTGAAGGTAGGGTATTATATGAAAGACCTGAAAATAGGGATTATAGGGCATGGAAATATGGGTGGAGCCATTTTGCAGGGAATGATCCGTAAAAATGTTGCTAGCGCCTCTAATATTATTGTAAACGACATGTGCGATTCTTCTATGGAAGAGGCCGCAAAATCAGGATGTCGTGTAGGGGATATTACTTCTGTTGTTGATGCTTCCGACTATGTGATCATTGCGGTTAAGCCGCAGAATTTCAAAGATGTTCTAGTGGCGCTTAACGGGAATGTAAATGAAAAGACAATTATTTCGATCATGGCAGGTGTGCGGATAAGCGTGATGGAAGATGTTTTGGGACAAGAAAAACAGGTTGCTATTGCTAGAGCAATGCCCAATATGGCGGCATTGATAGGGGAAAGTGCCACATGTGTTTCCTTTAACTCGGCAGTGACGCGAAAAAAAGAGGTTAAAGAGATACTTTCAAGTATTGGTATTGTGACAGAAATTGATGAATCTGCGTTGGATGCTGTTACGGCTATTGCCGGCAGTGGGCCGGCGTACTTTTTTTACTTAGCGGATAGTCTAATAACAGCAGCTGAAAAGATAGGTCTTGATCATATTGTTGCAAGAGAACTTGTTGATCAAACAGTTTATGGTGCTTCATTGTTGATGAGAAACGGTGTTGAGTCCGGAAAGGGGATAGAAGCAAAAGATCTGATCCGGAAGGTAGCATCTAAGGGTGGAACGACGGAGGCGGCACTTGCGGTTTTTGAAAAGAATGGTATGGCCGATATTATTTCCTCAGCAATCATTCAAGCAAAAGAACGCTCCGAGGAGCTGTCGGGATAAGAGTTTAAAAAACCGTGTATATTAAATTTTACGACGGATAAAGGGGTTAGGATATGTTCATTTTGGCAGAGGTAGTAAAAAGTTTAGCACTTCTGATATCTCTAATTTTCAACATTATATATTTTTTGTTGGTTATAAGAATTATTCTTTCTTGGGTTGCGGTCGATTCGTATAATGAGATCGTTCAAGTTATATACAGGGTAACTGATCCGATATTAGCACCGTTCAGGCGGCTTCCTTTACGGATAGGAATGATGGATTTTTCTCCCGTAGTTGCTTTTATCGTTCTGAGTGTTTTAAAGAATTTTATCACCAACATTCTATACCAAATAGCTTATCGGTTGGGATAGATGGGAAGCTTGGATTTGAGATGAAGGTCAATATAAAAGTTATTCCCAAATCATCGCGAAGTGAGATCATTTGTAAGGATGGACAGCTGAAGGCGTATGTGAAGTCTGCCCCGGATAAAGGTAAAGCAAATCGTGAGTTGGTAAAGCTTGTGGCGAAAGAATATGATGTACCCAAAAGCCGTGTATCAATAGTGCGTGGAGAGACGTGCAGAAACAAGACAGTGGAGGTACTGGATAGATGAATAAAATCGGCATTATCGGAGGTAGCGCTCTCTACGAGATAGAAGGTCTGGAAATTACAAAACATGTTAAGGTGAAAACACCTTTTGGATCGCCGTCGGATGAGTTTAGTGTCGGAAAGCTTGCCGGGCGGGAAGTGGTTTTTCTTCCACGCCATGGAAGAAAGCACCATCTGCTCCCTTCAGAAGTTAATTACAGAGCGAATATGTACGCATTCAAGACTCTGGGGGTTGGGCGTGTTCTTTCTGTTTCTGCTGTGGGCAGTCTTACCGAAAAAGTGCGTCCACTGGATGTTCTTTTGGTGGATCAGTTTATCGATAGGACAAATCGTGGACGGAATATGACATTTTTTGGCGAGGGGATAGTAGCTCATGTATCGTTTGCGGATCCTGTTTGTAAAGAGCTTAGCGATATCGCATATGAGGCAAATAAACATCTTAATGTTGCGATACATGATGGCGGGACTTATATCAATATGGAAGGACCTGCTTTTTCCACCAAGGCGGAATCATTTCTCTATAAAAGCTGGGGGGCCGACGTCATCGGCATGACAAACATTGCAGAAGCGAGATTGGCAAGAGAGGCTGGAATTTGTTACGCGACTATCGCGATGATAACGGATTACGATTGTTGGTATGAGACCTCAGGAGTGGAAGCAGTCTCGGTTGAAATGGTTATGGGTAATCTAAAAAAGAATACTGAGATCGCGAAAGAACTGATTAGAAATACTGTTGCCGCGCTTCCCGATGGAGCGTCATGCGAGTGTAAAAATGCTTTAAAGCACGCGATATTGACACCGAAAGAAGCGGTGCCGTCCGCGACGCTAAAAAAACTTAAACCAATAATAGAGGGGTTCATTTAATCTAATGGATAATAAAGTTAATTACAAAGATACTCTTAATTTGCCGCGAACATCTTTCAAGATGAAAGCTGGACTTCCTCAAAAAGAACCTGGTATCCTTAAGAAATGGGAAGAAACCGATCTCTATGAGCGTATTCTTAAAAGTCGTGCGAAGAGTGGTAAAACTTTTATACTTCATGATGGTCCTCCATACGCTAATGGGCATATTCATGTAGGTCATGTCCTAAATAAGCTACTTAAGGATATCTGTGTGAAACATTCAGCCATGAAGGGGTATTATGCACCTTATGTGCCGGGGTGGGATTGTCACGGATTGCCAGTAGAACATCAGCTTTTTAAAGAGTTGGGGAAGACTAAAAATGATATAGGACAGGTAGAATTTCGAAAAAAGGCGTATCGATATGCAATGAAATATGTCGATATCCAGAAAAAAGAATTCAAAAGAGTTGGAGTGTTTGGAGATTGGGATAATCCTTACTTAACTTTGACTAAAGACTATGAGGCGAATATTCTTTTTTCTCTCGCGGATTTGTATGAAAAGGGGTATGTGTACAAAGGGTTAAAGCCGGTTAACTGGTGCAAGGAATGTGAAACGGCACTTGCCGAGGCCGAGGTAGAGTATGAGAATCGCACATCACCGTCAATTTATGTAAAATTTGCTTCAGCTGTAGAAATTGCCGGCAAAAAGACATTTTTCATAATATGGACCACTACTCCGTGGACGCTTTTGGCAAATGTGGCGGTTGCGTTGCATCCTGATCTTAATTACTCGGCTGTTGATGTTGGTGGGGAAGTATGGATCATTCTTTCTGACTTAGTCGATAGTATGATGAAGAAGTTTGGCATAAACGATTACAACGTTTTGGAAGATCGCAACGGGGGAGATATTGTCTCCTCTGCTAAAATCGCAAGACACCCGTTTCTTGAAAGGGATTCAGTGTTGGTCACCGCTACATATGTTACCAAAGAAGAAGGGACCGGATGTGTGCATACAGCACCAGGGCATGGACAAGATGACTATGTGACCGGTAAAAAATTCAATCTGCCGGTTATTATGCCTGTGGATAAGACGGGACGATTTACTGAAGAAGCGGGAAATCTCGCAGGGAAGGACGTTCTTGACGCGAACCTTACAATAGTAGACAACATGCGCAAGAATGGGACACTTATACTCGCGGAAGATATCGTGCATTCATATCCGCATTGCTGGCGATGTAAAACCCCTATTATTTTCAGAGCCACTGAACAATGGTTCATGAATATAGATCACAATGGTTTACGTGAAAAATTGATTGGTGCGATAGATAATGATGTTGAGTGGATACCGAATGCTGGCGCAGATCGTATAGGGGCTATGGTGAAGAATAGACCAGATTGGTGTTTATCAAGACAGCGATACTGGGGAGTTCCGATACCGGCTATTCGGTGTGTCGATTGTGATGAGACTTTTACTGATACTGAAATAATTCGCAAGGTTGCCTCTCTCTCCGAGCAGGAAGGCGCGGATGTATGGTTCGAGAAAGATGTTAGTGTGTTTCTACCGGAAAAGATTGTATGCGGTAAATGCGGAGGCGCAAAATTTGTTAAAGAGGAAGACATCCTCGATGTCTGGTTTGATTCCGGAGTTAGCCATCGAGCAGTTTTGGACGCGCGAGAGGGATTGAATTCACCCGCGGATCTTTATCTTGAAGGTTCCGATCAGCATAGAGGATGGTTTCAGGCGGCACTGATAACGTCTATGGCGATGAATGAACGACCGCCTTACAAGAAAGTCCTTACCCACGGATTTGTTGTGGATTCCGAAGGCAAGAAAATGTCAAAATCTGTTGGAAATGTTATTTCACCGGATGATGTAATGAAGAAGTTTGGCGCTGACATACTCAGACTTTGGGTAGCCTCAAGTGATTATGATGGAGATATTAAGCTGTCAGATGAAATTCTTGCCCGCCTATCCGATGGATATCGTAAAATGCGCAATACTTTTCGTTTTCTTTTAAGTAACTTGTATGATTTTGATCCTGCATCAGACATGGTTGATATTAAAGATCTAACAGAAACGGATCGTTGGATGTTGTCAAGGCTATCAATTCTCACAAAAGAGGTAAATAAGCATTATGCTTCCTGGGAATTCTATAAGGTGTATAGGGCGGTATACGATTTTTGTGTTTTGGAAGTGAGTGCTTTTTATCTGGACGTATTAAAAGACGTGTTGTATATTGTCTCAGCCGATTCAACTGAAAGGCGCTCAGGGCAGACTGTGATATTTAGAATACTTCATGTTTTGACACGCATCATGGCTCCGATATTGGCTTTTACGTCTGAAGAGGTATGGGATCATATGGTTCTTGACGGCAAAGAGGAAAGCGTTCATATGTCCGCTTGGCCTGACCCTGAAAAAGAGATGGTTGGCTGGGAAGATCAAGAGCTTGACGCGAAGTGGAAGAAAATATTGGCTATGAGAGACGGAGTATTGAAAACTCTTGAGCTGAAGAGGGAAGAGGGGATGATCGGAAGTCCCCTAGAAGCAAAGATAAGCTTGTATTCCGACGATGAAGATACACAGGAGTTTCTGAAGTCGAATGTGGATTTGTTTCCGTTTATTTTTAGGGTTTCTCAGGCCGCTATTTTAAATACGCCGCAACCCGACATGCAGGTTATGGGGAATACGGCAGATATTGCTTTTCAAATGGATGTTTCAAGGGCATCCGGAGTGAAATGTCCGCGATGTTGGAACTATAGTGAGACGGTTGG
>CAYZXR010000003.1:0-38695 GCA_964482475.1 uncultured Planctomycetia bacterium
TGTTTTTTTTAATATAGTAACCCCATTTGAATAATTAATATCCTCCTGGATAAAAATACCAGACGCTTTATGTAACACTATACATTAAAATAAGTTACAAAACAAATCCGGGTATCCCTTTTCTTCGAGGAGTTCACCTGCCAAATCTTTTGAGTAATTGCGAACCGTCCACAGTCGTTTAACGGGACGATGGGATGTTATTCCTTCCTTAAATAGAATCCCGCTTGGTCGCCATCACCGATCTGATTTAATCTATCAGCTTCTTTTTGAAAAGATCTTATTACTTTGTTTGAAAAAAAGGCTTTTGCGTCACCTTCTGTATCTTTCAAAGAGATACCCCTCTGGTATAACTCACTTCCATAAAATTGAAAATCTCCCGAATCGTATTTTATATCAGGGATTGTAAGGTTCGCATTTTTTGCAAGAATTTCAATACTACGTACAGTATGCAAATAGAGATGTCTTGGAGCATCCAGCTGTACCCAGCAATTACCATATTTTCTGTACGCATGGCTTGAAGCAAGTGGAACTCGGATCAAGGCTACCCCCCTATCAGTCAAAATTCTAGACAAAGATTTCATCACCTCTTGAGGGTTTTTCATGTGTTCAAAAGAATGATGCATCATTATAAAATCAAATTTTTCATCAATTTCTGATAATGTTTTTTTTAATATAGTAACCCCATTTGAATAATTAATATCCTCCTGGATAAAAGGGTCGATACCAACAAGTCTATTATTAAGAAATCCTTCCTCTCGGAGTTTTAACAGTAGGCCGCCTGATCCGCATCCAACATCTAAAATGCTTGATGTTAACTCTACCCCGCCACATTTCAGCCATCCGAATATTGGCTTGGGTTTATAAAATAAATTTATAAACCCACCCAGTAGATTTTTTTTAGACGAAAAATTCCAATTTGCTCTTAGTCCTTTAATATATTTTTTTACAGGCTTAAGTTTCTTTATATTCTCCTTTTTGAGAGAATAATAATCTTCTTTTGGATAGTACCTTCCCATGTTCGCGGGGATATCTTTTAGCTGTAGACATCCGCAATTGCTACACTGGAAATATTCAAAATCTTCTTTTATTCCCAGCATCATTTCCCTTGCAATTAACGAAGTATTATCCGTTGTATTGCCACAAACCCCACACTTGTACTGCATATAACTTCCTCCTGCTTTAAGATACCAGACGCTTTATGCAACCTATTATACCACATACAATTACAAAAGAAATATGTACACCTTTATCAGATCTTCTTCGTCATGAAATATTTCCAATCGCCTATTCGTCGATTCCAGATATGGTAGACCAAGTTTCCCATCAATTGATGCCTTCTAGCATAGTACGGCATAAAAAAACCTCCTTTTAGTTATTTGTCTCCTATATCATTAGAGACACCAAAAAGAGGCTCATTCTTCCCCCCAATTATATAATTTAAATATTTCTTTCACAACTCCTTGTATCATAGAGGGTTACACAAAGTGTCTTGCTTAGTTCACATAGGTGCTTGTTTTTGACGAAAAAATTTTTTTCGAGTTGAATTTTAACCTGCGCCTGTTTTTCTAATGTTTCTGCATGGGAAGAGATACTACCAAAAGCTATTACGGAAGAGGTTGTTCGTATTGCTAACAGTAGTTTTGTTCTCATGGAGGCTTCTCCAGTGTGGCTACCCTATTAGGACTCGAATAGGGCTAACCCAGAAGACTACAAGTGATCAAACTACAGAGGCAGAAACGGAATTGAGAAAAGGACAGTAGTAAAACTATAAAAAAATACCAAATTTCATATTTTTATCCTTTTTCTCGCTATCGTTGTTTTACTTACCCCCGGCAATAAGTACCTATTAAAAGTGAGTAGATGTAGAAAGGTTGCCAGCATGCCGAATGCGCACGAAGTGAATCTTTCTATTAAAGGCCTGGGGTAGGTCATTCCCCCGATATACGTACGAATAGTGTCAAATCCGATTTTTTCAAGCAAACGTTTGAGCGTTTGCGGCGAAAAATCCGTAAGATGTGATGGTGCATCGTACAATTTGTTAGGGATATTGAATGCTTTTAGCAGTGTAACGATTGGTGTGGTGTGCGGAACTCTTATGAGCAGGATACCTGAGGGTTTTAATATTCGGTAAACCTCTTTCAGATATCGGGCGGGGTTTGGGAGGTGTTCCAAGACATAGAACATTGTAATTATATCGAACTCGTTGTCTTGATACGTTTTTTCGAATAATATCGAATTCGAGACGGACAGACCTTTGTTCTTAGCATATTGAACAGCCTGTTTGGAGAGATCTATCCCGTAGGTGTCCCATCCGGTATCCGAAGCAGCTTCTAGGAAAAACCCGTGAGCACAACCGATATCCAGCAGTTTTCCCCGTTTTTCCGTTTTGTTGATAATCTTCAATGATTCCCGAAAGACCCCGGACATCATTTTTCCCCATTCGGTGATATTGTCGGAGCTTTCTGGAAGATAATTCTGGTAGTGTTCTTCCAGAAAGTTTTCGCTAGGTTGAGGGTTTACATAAACAAGTCCACAGACATTACATTGGACGATGTTCCAGTCACCCTCTTTTTTTATGAGCCGAGTATCATCACTGTTGCAGATTTGGCACTTGATCTGTTCCATATGGTCTATGTCAGATCCTCTATTTCAGAAACAACATCATTCTGGAAGTGTACGATCATTTCCCCAGTACCTTTGTTTTTGTTATAATACCATTGATTACTATCCATAACTTGATCAAAAGTATAATACCAGGCTTTTTGACCTGGTCCGATCCATGCCGGGCAGCCTCGGATTATGTACACCTCATCTTTAGTCATACCCAGGCTGGGAACCATGCCTACAAACCGCCCCTTTGTTTTTTTATTCAGACCCTCTATTTGTAAACTTGCCACATCTTCCACAAAATATTTGTCATAATCACTTGAGCGAACTTCTAGTTTATACTTTCTTTCACCTCCAGGTAGATTAAACTTAATGTATTTTGTTCCTGCTCCTATTATTACTACCTCTGTGCCAGCCGGAATACGTTGTCCTACGTTTGTCATATTATGAAAATAAATGGTTGAACCATTTGCTTTCAAATTTGATCGGGTATATGCCGTTTGTCCCACAAGCGCTTTCGTGTCAGATGCCAGAGAGTTTTTGTTACAAAGTCCAAAAACGAACGCTACACACAAAAATGCCGTAATAATTTTTTTCACTTTAACTCCTTTTTTGAAAAACATTATCGGTTCGTGATGTTTGAGACTTTATCATTTTTGAAGTTTACTATCATCTCTCTTCTGCGAGTATCCAGGTTGTAATACCAGGTGTTGCTTGCCATAAGCTCTTCAAGCGTTTTACCCCAGCTTTTTTCCCCGATACCAATGTAAGCAGGACATCCTTTAGACACAAAAACTTCGTTTTTAGGCATGCCCTCATAAATCTCCATGTCCTTTATGGCCGTTTTTGCCTTATCCCTCATGTCCTGCAGACCGATTTCATTTTTATTGTTTACGAAATACTTACTATAAACATTACAGAGATCTGTTATCTTATAAGTTTTCTCACTGCCCTCTATTCTAAAACTAATAGTTTTTCCACTTGTCCCTTTTATTGTCACAGGAGTACCCACAGGTATAATACCTCCCTCCTTACTCATGTTATGAAAATACACTATCCTACCCTTGTACTTTAAATTTGTACGCGTGATAAACTTCTCGCCCTTAATGGGTGCGCCCTCAGCGGCAAAAGAAACATTTGAAAAAACGAACAAAGCACATAACAAACAAGTCATTACTGAAACAAATTTCTTCATAATCTACCTCCTATTGATTTGTCCATAAAAGTTCTCTAACTTCGCATCTCGTTCATAATTTCTTTATCTGTCAGGATTTTTTCATTTGTGCGATAAATTACTCCTCCTAATGCACGGCCAATAGTCCAGGCAGAAGCCTCATTAACTTTTATTTCTTTTGACCACGAATTGTCCGGTGTTGACAACAAAACAGTTATGTACATTCTTACGACAGCAAAACCTTGCACCGACCTCAAATTAGATATTTTTACCAGTAGTTCATTAGGACTTGTGGGGGATATTTCAACGCCTCTGTCTTGAAGTTCTTCTGACAGTTCATCAATCAAAAATTGTGTCCATTCATTAAGGTCCGCGGCCAAGCCGCTATAGAAACTAAGTGGTGTTGCATCAGGTTGGTTGTTGATAAGATTGACAGAGTAATCTTCAGGAAAGGGACCTACAAGATCGGTAGGAAGCTTCATTCCTGAACCGGGATGTAAAGTTGTGACACATCCCGACAAGGCAATAACTGCAATACAAAGGATGATTGTCCTTAGCATGATAGATCTGAACATGACTACTGCTCCTTTTTGTTAGGTTTTCCTCGAAAGGGCAAACTCCCCTTTTGCGACTGTTGTTTCGCCCACTTTGCTTTCAACGGAAACTTTTACCATATTCCCATATGATGCTATTACATTAGCTGTAGATTGCACTTCTTGTCCAGGGAACACAGGGGCTTTGAATTTCATATCCATGACACGCGACAGGTAAAACACCGCAGAATTCTCTTTAGATTTTTTTTCACTCGTTAAAGTGCTTGATGTGGCAATGCCTGCAGTTTGAGCCATGCTCTCTATAAGCAATACACCCGGAACTATTGGGTTCCCGGGAAAATGGCCTTTGAAATATTCTTCTTTTTCGTCAAATATTTTTGAGGTAGTCACACTGTTCTCATCTGCTTGTAAGATTTTATCTACAAATACAAACGGAGGCCTGTGTGGTAACAAATCTGCTATGTCAAATTTTGTCAGATCATTCATTTTCTTGCTGTTTTTCCCTAATATAATTGACCATGCTATCAACTGAAACAAGTACTTTTGCACCTACTCCCGCATCGGGGATCCTTACCTTGAATCTTTTTTCCAACGCGACAACCAGCTCCAGCGCGTCTATAGAATCCAGACCTAAACCTTCCCCAAAAATCTTATCATCATTTTTTATTTCTTCCGGCGCAATCTTTAATCTCAAATCTTGTACCAGCATTACCTTTACTTCTTCGTAAAGTTTTTGACTTTGTTCCATATTTACGGTGCTCCTTTCTATGAGTTTCGAACTAACATTTGAAGATATTATTATACCTCATTATTGTTCCTTTGTGCTTCTATATTGTAACTTTTTTATAACAAAAGGTATTGTTCCCAGTGCAAACATGAGTAAAAGAGACAGCTTGAATCCCCAGCTATGCGGAAAGAAAATTCTGCTTCCAAAATACGTATATAACAAACTCATAGGAATGAGTGCTATCAAGCTTGATAAATAAAAATCTCTGAATTTCATTTGTGAGCATCCTGCCCAATAACTTACCAGATCCCAAGGCACATTAAAAAACCGCATACTTAAGACTGTGTTTTTGCCGTATAGTTTAATCCAATTGTCTAATTTTTGTGTCGATTTCCATGAACCGCATAAACGCTGTAGAGTCTCCTTTCCTGCCCATCTAGCGAAATAGAAACCTACACAGGTAGAAAAGGCTCCACCTATTACAACATATACCGTTCCCCAGACAGGGCCGAATAGCACTCCCGCTACGATTGAGAGTCCCAGTGTTGGTATGAAAAAAAGAAGCGGTCGAAAGCTGCAAATTAAAATGAAACAAACGGGAGCGACCGTTCCATATCGGGTGATGAATTCGGCAATTACATCCGGGTTGAAGACCTTGTAGTATTTTATGCCTATAAATAACAAGACCACAATTACTAAAGATTTCATTAAAACAGATATTTTCAGATGCTTAAATAGGTTCATTTCTACAAAATCACCATCTTTTTATTCGTTATTGACGAAACTGTTTTTAAAGCGGAAATGGCGACTGGAAGCATCCCTCCGCCAAAACCTGCCCAGTGTCCAACCACGTGAAAATTATTCATAATCTTACAGAGAACAGGAAGATTCATATAGAACCCTGCTTTTTGACTCCATCCATATGCAGCACCGTTAGAGTTGCCCGTGTATCTTAAGAAAGTCCCCGCATCGGCAACGCGCCGTAGAGTTATGCACTCTGAAAACCCCGGGATGATTTTATTTACAGATTCTATCAAGCTATCCGCTATTCTGTTCTTATCAACTAGCGCCCTCTCTTCACACAAAGGGCAGTGAATAATAAACGTATGACATCCGCGGGGAGCAGTTGTAGAATCACTAATGGAAGGGATGCTCAACCCATAAGAGATATTTTCGTTTATGTTCAGCATATCATCTGTTTCATATGACGGAAAATATCCAATGCTACTGGCAATTTTGTGTTCATCAAGATCTATCTTAGCGCCGATATACGCAATTACAAAAGAACCGGAGACTTCCATATCTTTTATTTTTACTGCTTTTTTCTCTTCTATCTCGTCGCTGTCGATCATAGTGTTTACAACCGTTTTTAAGTCGATGTCTGAAATAATATGTTTTGCCTGAAATTCTTCGCCGGTTTCTGTTTTAATACCTATGGCTATGCTTGCATTCGAAAGTATCTTTTTTACGGTTTTACCATAAAAGACTATGCCGGAATTTTTCTCAATAACCTTAACTAAAGCCTCTGCCAGATTTTGCAGTCCACCCTTTACTCTGAATGCCCCTCCCTCAAGATAATGCATCAAAGTGTTTACCGCCAGAATAGAAGAAACCTGAGATGAAGGTAATCCTAAAAAATTACAATAAGACGAAAGTGCCGCCTTAAGTTTCTTGTCGGAGAGGTAATCATCCAAAATCGCCGCAAAAGGTTTCCCCAGCCAGTTATAATGCGCGCTGATGCCGTTGTTTGTGCCGCTAAAAATAGAAGCTACTGATTGTTTGTATATATTCCCCATGAGGGAAAATAAAGAATTGATCCCTTCTATCTCTGACGGGAATAGTTTGCTGAGAGTCTCCTTATATTCGGTGGTGCTCCCAGGGATATCTATTGTGAAGTTGGGGAAAATATTCCGTCTTATGGGTTCAAGAGGAATAAAATCCAGTTGTGTTTCAATGTCTAGCTCTTTTAAAATACCCCGTATGATCTCTCCGTCCTTCATAGCGCCCATAGCATCAACAGCTACGTCGAATGTATGTCCTCCACTCTTGAATGAGGCACAAAGCCCTCCCGCGTAGTTCTCTTTTTCGAAAATAGCGACCCGATACCCTTCTTTGGAAAGAAGGGCAGCTGAGATCAACCCTCCGAACCCGGCACCTATCACTATGACATCATACTTTTTCATCTTTAGGTGAGACCCCCGTCTATTGCCAATACAATCCCTGTAATGTAACTCGCTGCATCAGAAGCTAAAAATAGAACCCCACCTGAAATTTCTTCAGGCTTGCCGAAGCGTTTTAATGGAATCTTTTCTAGAAATGTCTCGCGTTTATCCGCCAGATCTTTTACCATATCTGTTTCTATGAAACCGGGCGCGATTGTGTTTACTTGAATACCGTATGGTGCTAGCTCCAATGCTAAAGATTTCGTAAAACTTATCATCCCTCCCTTTGAAGCGGAATAATTGGTTTGACCCGCGACTCCCTTTAAGGCACTGACAGAACTTATATTTATTATTTTGCCCGCACGTTGGCCGATCATCATCCTGGAGACCCACTTACATATGTGATACAACCCCTTAAGATTAACATCCTGAACCAAATCCCAATCTTCTTCGCTCATCATTGCGAGATATACATCTCGCTTTAAACCGGCATTATTCACAAGAATATCAATGTGACCGTATTTTTCAGTAATTTCTGCCATCATCTTTTCAATGTCCTCTTTACTTCCTATGTCAGCACGCACTATCTCTATCTTGTGCCCCTGCTCCGTCAACTCTTCCTCCAAACTATGCGCCATTTTTTCACTTTTATTATAATTAGCTATAACTTGAGCACCCGCTTGAGCGAAGGAAATAGCAAGAGCTCTTCCTATACCCCTACTGGCGCCCGTAATTAAAACAACTTTGTTTTCAAATTCTCCTATTCTTTTCATCACTTGCCTCCTAAGTAGCCCCACAAAGGTCCATCATGATAGTATTTTCTCAAGATTTCATACATTTTGTCCGAACTTTTTATTCCCATTCCGGGAACAATACATTTAGGATTACCGCTCGCGAATTCTGAAACCTTTTTCAATAATGTATCGTGAGGAATATTTTTAGATAAATAAAAATGTGGTGTCAAAAGATCGTTTTCTTCAGAGATGATCTTTTCTTTGAGTGCCAGATTTTCCAGAGCGGTTCCGGGATAAATCCTTATTCCCACCATAGCTATAATCGCGTTACATTCCAGGCGTTCTATGTTATCAAACGCTTCCTGCAATGTTTCGATCGTTTCTCCCGGACCGCCGAACATAACATAATGAGCGTATTTTATTCCGGATTCTTTGCATAATTTTGAAGTTTTGAATACATCATCCAACGTAAAAGACTTTCCGAGTTGGGATAAAACCTTAGCAGACAGCGCGTCGGTTCCGAATTCGATGTTTTCGCAGCCTGATTTCTTCATAAGCTTTAACAAATCCTCGGTCATATTTAGCGGATTTGCGAAACAGCTCCATTTTGCGGTAAGTTTTTTCTTTATTATGCTTCGGCAGATATCTTCCGCGTGGTCTGCCGGAAAATTAAAAATATTATCAACGAAGAAAAAATGGTTTATATTATATTTTTTGTGAGCCTGCTCTATTTCGTCAGCGACAATTTCCGGGTCACGTAATCGGTATTTCTTACCTTCCAAAATCGGGTATGTGCAATAACTGCAACTAAATTGGCATCCGCGTTTGGTCTGGATGTTTCCCATGCCCCCGGAGGCAGAATAGAACTTATTATCTACCAAATCTCTATCAACAACATAATTGCTATTCTCTTCATGAGTTACTCTGTTTGTGTGTAGTTTGCCTTCTTTAACCCAGATTACGTTATCAATATTACTGAAATCTTTTTTGCCGAGTTCAATTGACCTAAGAAGTTCTGGTAGCGCGTTCTCTCCTGCGCCTATAACGCCTATGTTGCAATTTAAGTGTTTCAGTAGTTTTTCCGGAAATATGGAAAAAGCTGAACCTCCTAAAATGACAGGAGCTTGTGATTGTTCGTGTAAACTATCGATTGTTTTCTTGATATCAGTAAGATACGAAATTATTCCGGGATAACTGAGGTTGTCGATATTGCGGATCGAAGCACCTATTACATCAGGGGAAAACTCCGAAAAAGCTTTTTTGATAGTAGAAGCTATATCATAACTGGTACATAGGTCGACCATGCGTACTTCATGCTTTTCTCTTCGAAGGACTTCCGTCAAATACAGAATACCCAACGGTGCCACCGGATAAGGTTTTTGTTCCCTATTTACTGAAACTAATAAAATTTTCATTTAATCATCTTGGCAATTTTTCTTATTGTTAAATTAAACCCAATATTCATCGGCCAAACAAAAGATTTGAGCGCTGTTGTATTTTTTAACCGTCTAAACATGCTTTTTAATGAATATGCTCTTTTGTATGCCCACAAGTACCCGTCTTTTAATTCTTTCTCTGTCATATTCTTTGGTTTGAATACGACATTAGATGTATCATAAAGCTCCCAATTGCAATGATGAAGCCGACCTTCTTCCTTGTATTGATCGTAAAATCTTGTTCCGGGATATGGGGTTAAAATGCCCAGATATATTCCCTCCAGTTTTGCTTTTTCCACGAATTCGATACATTTCGCGAAAATGCTTGTATCATCCCCGTCAAATCCAAAAACAAAAGCTCCCATTATTCCCAGACCATAACTATGGATTTTCTCCACGGACTCTAGGTAATCGGAGACTTTATTAGCTTTTTTAGCGACATCCTTAAGGACATCATCAGACAATGATTCAAACCCTATAAGAAATCCCATGCAGCCACTATCGGCGGCCAGTTGCAATAGTTCATCGTCTTTGGCTACATTTATTGAAGCCTGTCCGAGCCAATTAAGTTTATACGGTTTAATTTTTTTGAATAGTTCTTTAGCATGTTCTCTGTTACCGATAATGTTATCATCAACAAAGAATACGGTATTTTTAATACTGAATCTTCTTTTTGTTGTTTTAAAGGTCTTTATTTCATCAACAGCGTCATCAACGGGACGAAGTCTGTATTTTCCTCCAAAAAAACGGGTAACAGAACAAAAATGGCAACCAAAAGGACATCCTCTTGTCGTTTCGACAAACTCCACCGGTGCGCATTTTTCCTTGTTTACAAGATCTCTTCTAGGAGGTATCAGTTCTGTTAAATTCATAAATTCATCTGCTTGATATGTTTTCTGAAGTTTTCCGTTTTTCACATCTTCAAGCAGTAACGGCCAGATCTTTTCACCTTCACCTATGACAACGGAGTCCGCGTGTTCCAAAATCTCATTTGGAAGCGCACTGGCATGCATCCCGCCCATTACAACCTTTATCCCTTTTGTTCTGAATTCATCGGCAATCTGATAGGCCCGCGGAGCAAGAGGGGTCATAACTGTTATTCCGACAAGGTCGTATTTTTCATCAAAATCAATTTTATCGACCCTTTCATCAATCAGTACAATTTCCACATCCTTTGGAGTATATGAAGCCAGAGTGATAAGACCTAGAAACGGGAGATTAAAGGCAAAAGATTTACCCAAAACATTGTTTGACGCAATCGGTAACACTAATAATATTTTCATTTGTTAACCTTCCAGCATGTTGGATCACTCGCGAGATAATCCCCGGTAAGTGCATATGCGGTTCCTCGACACCCATAACATTCATCGTTTAAATCGCATGTTTTGCACGGTCCTTTTATATTTTCTTTAATGTTGCACAGATCACGATGTACTTTGTTGTTTTTTAAAATATTCTTCAGTTTTTCTTCTCTGATGTTGCCCATTTTAATATCTATACCAACACATGGGAGAACATATCCTTGGGAGTTGATCAGACAGCTGTATAAATGTCTTTTGCAGGAAAACCCTGCGATGGGAGGATGCGGTTTCCAGTACAGGCCGTATTCATCGGCGTCAATTTTCGCTAAAGTTTCAAAAATTTCCTGTGTTTCTTGTTTGGTGATTAAAAGATCCTCTCTGTTGGTCGCAAGGCCAACTCGTGTTAGGCATTCCATGTATGGCATAATTTCTCTTTCTCGCGCCCAGCGCCATATATTAGGGATATCTTCGATATTTTGTCGGCATATGACGCTTTCTATGCAAAGAATATGATTCTGGTCGGGATAACCCGCCTCAGAAAGGGATTCCATCCCTCTTTGCATTGAATCATACGATCCGCTGACTCCAGTAAGCCAGTCATAGATTTCTGGATTTAAACTGTTATATTTCACGACTACCGTAAGATTGTTTTCATAGAAGAGTTGAGCTGTTTTTATGTCGATTAAAGTGGCGTTTGTAAATAGAATATGGTCCATTTTTAACTTGTGTACATATTTCATAATGTCGATAAACTTAGAGTCTAGAAGCGGTTCCCCCGCGCCAAGATAAATTATCTTTCGAGCACCCAATGCTTTAGCCTGGCTGATAATGTCATACATCTCTTCGATTTCAAGTTCATCTCTTTTTAGAAATTCGGCGCCTGAATAACAATAGACACATCTTAAATTGCACCTACTGCCGAATTCAATTTCAAGTGACAAAAGAGCATCATTTTTGAGGTTTGTGTTTATCTCTTTGTCGCTGAATCCGAAGACATTTCTGAAATTTTTAATCATAATTTGCTCCATGTTGTCTGTTATCAATAAACATCCGTATTTTTCTTCTGTTTTCGCCGTTGGTTTGTAACCATTCAACTTCCTTGATAGATACCAACTCAACTTCCGGGGTAACTCGTGCGTGTGCTTCGATTTTTCTCAAAACTTCTTCCTTTATCCTTTTATGCTTTCGCTTGCAACCTATCTTAACTACTATCTTGTCTGTATAGTTATCTCCAGTATATGCTTCTACAATATGGTTGTGTACTCCTTTGATGCTTAGCACAGCGTTTTCTATAGTTTTCGGGTAGAGTTTAACTCCTTTAAACTTCATCATTTGAGCTTTTCTGCCGAGGATTGGACCGATCCTGGAAGAATTACGGCCACATTTACATTTTCCTGTCAGTTTAAATGTTATATCCCCGGTTTTATAACGCAATAGCGGCATTCCTCTGCTTTGAAGTGTTGTAAGAACCAGTTCTCCGATCGTTCCATCCGGTACGGGATTGTCATCATCATCCAGGATCTCTGATATGATTAAATCAGGGTGTTCATGTCCACCGGTTTTTTCTTTACATTCACAGAAAGAAATTCCGCATTCACTGTTACCGTATGTTGAATATAAATCCACTGGCCATTTTTTAGATATAAGCGAACCCAGTCTATTTAAACTAAAATCCTCATTTCTAATGCTTTCACCAACCAGCAGAGCTTTTTTAATAGAACTCTTTCGGGGGTTGCCCCCTTCCCCTTCAATTGCATCAGCAAGCTTTAAAAGAAAAGAAGGAACAGTAACTATCCCCGTAGGGGTAAGTTGTTGTATAAGTTGCTCTTGTTTCTTCACATTACGCATTCCCGCCCGAAAAACAGTCGCTCCAAGCTGAGTTATCCCCAGATAATACGCCATTCCCGCCATAAATAAGTTGTCAAGTGTGACTGCTATATGAAATTTATCTTTTTTAGTCACACCGGCGCAATAAAAGCTCCGTTCCTCATTTAAGGCCAATCGATTCAAATCCGACGCGGTAAGCGCAATGAACACCGCTTTACCAGTCGTGCCAGTAGTAGAAACTATTTCGACTATATCATCTACTCCATCGCAGAAAAACTTACGGTTATTTTTCTGTATCTGGTTTTTTGTTGTAATAGGCAGCTTTTGAATATCATTCAGATTCTTTATGCTTTTGACTAAAGAGGTCATTTTGCTCAACCTCTTTTTATAAAAAGGTGAATGTTTCGTTACATATTTTATTGTTTCTTTGAGATATTCAACCTGGGCTTTTTCTATATGAGCCCTGCTTTTAAACTCCAGCTTTTTTGTGTCCATCTTTTTTGTTGCTCCTATTTTTTCATCACGACAGATATATGACTTCCATAACTGTCTTCATTTACAAATAAAATTTCCGTGGGCACAATGTCCCCATAGCGCTCTTTCAAAACTTTATTGCCTTCTAAAAATGAATTTCCTAACATTATACCTAATACCCCGGAAGCGGAAAATGTATTTCCGAATATGGAGCCCAGATCAACATGCAGACCTGATTTATCCCCGATTTTCTCTTCATCATCTTCTATTGTGAAGCTTCGCCCAAAACTGCTGCCCTTGTTTATAAGTACATGTCGAATCTCATCCTTTGAACCGTCGCTTTCCCTGAAGCCATGATAAGGTTGCTCTATTTTGGCGTACATGCTTTTCCCAGCAGTTTTCGTATCTTCCGCTCTTTCAAGTACGACAGCAGCACAACATTCCTGGCGAAACCCGCAATTATTCAATTCGACATCAAAATCATCGCAAAAGAAATTAGTTCCCATAATAATGACTACGTCTGTTTTTCCCAAGGCAAGAAGATCTCTGCCCGCTATCATTGCTTCAGACGCAGCTGTTACTCCATTAGAAAAAGTAATATTGGTTCCTTTTATCCCAAACAAAATAGATAAGCTGGCAGAGACAGCATTAGCGGCCGTATAGGGAAAGACTGAGGGGCTGGTAAGCTCTGGCTCGCTTTCTTTGAATATCTTAAAAAACCCTGATTTAAATTCTTCTATTTCGTATGAACTGCCGAATAAAATTGATACTCGGTCAGCGTTCTTTTCAGTTATCTCAATCTGTGCGGCTTTGAGAGCTTTTAGCAAAGTAAGAGCCGCAATCTTCTGAACACGGTACATTTCATAAGGACCTTTTTGCATGGTATCAATCTCTGTCTGAAACATTGAAGGATCTATTTTCGGGGTAATCTCCTCACCCTTCAACATCGCGTCAAGCCAAGGGTTCAGTCCTTCACCTAAACTTGTAATGCAGCTTGATCCACTTATTACTATGTCCTGATTCATAATCTCTATTCTTCCTTGAAAATTAAAACGCTGTTCTGCCCGCCAAATCCGGCAGCTTGCACCATCGCCATATTAACCTTTGTTTCACAAGATCCTTCAGTTACATAATTCAAATCACAATCGATATCAGGCGTTTTGTAATTTATTGTCGCCGGAATGATGTTGTCTTTAATCGCTTTTATACAGCATATAGCACCCAAAACGGCTGACGCACCCATAGTGTGTCCAATCATGGATTTTATCGCGCTTATTTTAGGCGATTTCGAGTCTTCTCCAAAGGCCAGTTTTATTGCTTTTGTTTCCGCCAAGTCATTATGATGTGTGCCAGTTCCATGTGCGCAAATGTAATCAATATCCCGCGGTTGTACTCGGGCGTTACTTATCGCTTCTGAAATGGCTCTTGCTAATCCTTTTCCCTCCGCATGGGGACGAACAAGGTGATATGCGTCAATAGTTGAGCTTTCTCCCGCCAGGGTGCAATATATATCTGCATTACGCGCCAAAGCGTGCTTTTTCTCTTCCAGGACGAGAACACCCGCACCTTCTGAAACGGCTAACCCTGTACGGTTTTTATCAAAAGGCCGCACTTTTCCGTCTTTAGTGAGGGCGCCGATAGCACTAAATCCTCTAAACAAAAATTCACTTAATATTTCAACTCCGCCTGCTAACATAATATCCGCGCGACCGTTCCTGATCTCATTCGCGGCCAAGAGCACGGCGTCGCTGCTGGAGGAACAAGCTGTGTTTAGCGAAAAATTTGGACCTTTAAAATTAAATAATTCCGCCACAAATCCCGGGACAGCCTGCATCGAAGATCCTTTTAGAAGTTTATGATCCTTTTTCTTGTCTGTGAAAAATGCCTTTTCCAGATATTGCTCTTCGAGATCGATACAGCCCAACACGCTTCCACAACAAATACCAACTCTACCGACATTCCCAAGTATTCCGGAATCTTCGACAATTTGCTTAACCGCTAAAGTAAACAGCTTGACTGCCCGGCTATGATCATCGGGTACCAACCCTTTTAGGTGTTTTTCAAGCCCAACCAGTTCACCGCCAACCTGGCATTCAAATCCTTTTACATCAATAGATTCGATAGCCTTAAGCCCGTTATCTCCGCGGCACAGGCCCTGCCAGAAAGCGTCAACTCCTCTTCCATTATCTAACGGAGTTACCGCGCTTATCCCTGTTACAACTATTGTTTTGTCGGCCATTTATATAACCCTTTTTCTTTTCCAAAACTCCCTATATACCTTAAAATATAGAATTGAACCTATTTGACGCACTAAAGATCTTAACAATGATCTGTCACCTAGACATTTTTGACAATATGGATGAACAACCTTTAACTTGTCAAAACCGTGTATTACTTTTTGAACTTCGTCTTTTTTTAATGCTTCGATTATCGATATGTCTTTGATGTTTCCGAAAGCTGTCTCTCCGTTATAATCCACACAGCAGAAACTTAAATCCCCATTCCACAACACACTGAAATGGTCTCGCAATCCGTGGCAATATCCTATTTTTGCTTTGCTTATTTGTTCATCACGTAACCCCGCATGCACCCAATCACCCATTACACGTGCTTCCAATATGAATTTGTCGGTTAGCTTAACCTGGCTCCATCCTAGTACATTAAGTCTGAGTAGTTGCTTTTCGACATCTTGCCGATTCTTGAGCAGTTCTTCTTTAATTGCGGTGTCTTCTATTTTTTCGGTTATAATGTCTATCCACTGGCAAAAATATTCTTTCAATTCTTTATTGCTATCAATTACTTTTGTGTCACAACCCGGCATAAGAACTTTTCTGAATGGTGTTGTCAGAAAGGATAGCGCTACATGAGTTTTGCGGCTATTTTCTAATATCCTGGCAATTGAAGATGATATTATAGTTTGGTATTCATTGAACATCATATTTGCTTTTCGCAGTTTGAAAGATTGCTTCTCCGGGGTCTGAGCCGAAAAAATGATATGGTCAATATTGCTTTCAGCCAGTTTCATGGTCTTTTCATTTGTCATCAACGAGCCGTTTGTGGTAAGACACACTCTTAATCCCTTGCTATGTATGTAGTTAATAGCTTCGGTAAGATATTCACATAAAAGCGGTTCTCCCATTACATGCAACAATATTGTACTGGTCAGTTGTTCTCTCGATATCTCATCTATTGCCTTCTTGAAGAGATCGAACTTCATATCTCCTCGTTCTCTGGACATTATTTCATCCGGACAGAACTGACACGCAAAGTTACATTTATTTGTTAATTCAACATGTATTCGTTCAAATTTCACTTTCGTAGCCTCCCAACAAAAGACTGCCTATCGATCCTAGCTTAGTAAAACTTTGTACCTGTATTTTACTCTGTTTTTCTTTGAATACCTTTAGAACAGCAAGAATTACTTTAAACGCTTCACCCGCTGTGAATGTGGACGCGAATTTATCCGAATAATCAATTACCGGGATTGTTTCCTTTGCCTTTTTTAAGATCATATCCATTCCCTGGCGGCATTCTTCGCTATCCCAGCACGATGTTATTATTTGTCCGGGGGTTTCCTCTTTCACTAGACCATTCAATATTTCTCGATAGCTTTCTATTTGAGAATAGTTCAGAGTATTAACTTCCATTTCTAAAAGTTGGGCATATGGTTTTGCGGATCTTTCTTTCACGGATCGCGAAGATTCAAGGACAATAACACCGCTCCCGCCAAAACTATCCGATATCTTCCTACTATCCCTTGAGCAATTGCGATAAGACTCGGCAAGAACATCGTTATAGACGTCTACACCGCCCACTACGCAGACATCAATGACACCTTCGGTAATTAGTTCTCCGCCACACTTTATAGCCTGTAAAACAGCATTGTATCCGGTCAATGTTGTCACGGGTCCGCAAATTTTGAATATGTTCCCTACATAACTTGCCATTGTATTCGGCAAAGAGTTGGAGAAAAGCAAAGGGCTAACCATATGCGCGTCTCCGATGACCATCTCTTGATGATATTCCAATGTATACGCAAGCGGACCATGTGTAGTTGCCATCACCATGCCTGTCTTTTCAGGTGCGTATTTCTTCAGGTCTACGCCGGCGTCATCTATTGCCATTTTAGCGGCAACAGCCGCGAAGCAAGAGTTTTCATCCGCGCGGCGGAGCATTGTTGTGTCTATATAATCATCAAGACTAAAATCGGACATCTTCTTTTTGACTCCATCCGAACGATCGAAGAACTCTGTAAACTCAAGTTTCCCCGCGCCGAAGTCACCTATGCAGCCTACTCCTGTTATGAAAACACTTTTACTTTTCATCCAATTTCCTTAATATAACACTGCTATTTGATCCACCGAATCCGAACGAATTAGACAATACGGTTTTTATTTCTTTCTGTTCGGCCTTCTCTCCTACTATATTTAAGTTACAGTCCGGGTCAGGTGTTTCATAGTTTAGATTTCCTGGGACAATACTTCTATTAATCGCAATCAAAGAAAAAATCGCCTCGGCGGCGCCCGCGGCACCCAGCATATGTCCGGTCATGGGTTTTGTGGAGCTTACCGGTATTCTTCTGCCACCTTCACCTAAAGCGGAAACAATCGCTGTTGATTCCATAGAATCATTGGCAAGCGTTCCCGTGCCATGCGCGTTAATATAGTCAATGTCTTCCGTTTTTATCCCAGTTGTTTCGGTAGCTGTTTTTATAGCCTCACTAGCTCCTTTTGCCTCGGGATCTGGACTTGTAAGGTGATACGCGTCTGACGTTTGACCAAATCCTATGATTTCCGCTAAGATATGGGCTCCTCTTTCTCGTGCGTGATCCAGCTCTTCCACTACAAGAACACCTGCCCCTTCACCCAAAATTAATCCGCTTCTATTCTTATCAAACGGGCGGCATTTTCCCGGTGTTATAAGCTGTAGTGAATTAAACCCGGCGTACGTAAACTCCGACATAACATCATATCCACCCGCAATAGCAAAGTTCTCATAACCGTTGCGTATCCTTCTGAAAGCAAGCCCCAGAGCGTTTGTCCCTGACGCACAGGCATTATTCAGAATAAGCGCTTCTCCCGCAAAATCAAATTTTTTGGCAATATTCACAGCCTGATTACATGCAAGGTAATCTTTAAGAAATAGCGCTCTCTTTTTTTCATTTTGTTTTAATACATAATCCCTGTGAAACATCTGACCCTGTAATGTTCCGCCCAATGTAGTTCCCAAATAAACAGGTGTTTTGGAAAACCGCAATTCATCTAAGTTTGCCGAAGCGGAGAAAAGAGCATCTTTACATGCGGTATAAACAAGGTGCGTAGCTCTGTCCAGCCCGAGCTTTCCTTCTTCGTCAAGATCCATATCAATAAGGGAGTCTTGCACCACACCCCCATCTCCCGAAGCGAAGTTGTTTGTAGTAAAAGTTTTTATTTGGGACAATTTACTCTTTCCGTGAAGAAGTGAGTCGTACGTCGCATCAAGCCCTCTTCCCAGACTGGTTAATATGCCCGCTCCTGTAATGACTACCCGCTTAATCATCTTTCTTTTTCCAAAGGTTTGTAAAGTTATACCACTGGTCAGAATACTTCAATATGTACTGTTCAAAGATCCGGACTAATTTTTCAGTATTTTTCCGAATATCTTCCTCAGTATTATCGGTAAATTCCATTTCGACTATAGAATCAGCTATCGCTGTATACTTGCCCTGATCGTCCGA
The DNA here is from genome assembly GCA_964482475.1 of uncultured Planctomycetia bacterium. GTDB lineage: Bacteria > Omnitrophota > Gorgyraeia > Tantalellales > Tantalellaceae > JAHJBY01. The sequence continues at coordinate 18,713 of CAYZXR010000003.1, forward strand.
TACAATAAAGGCGGGTATAATTGCCGCACCCGTGCTTTTGGCAAGTTGTACTGGTCCGATAGGGAAAAATGTTGGTTTTCCAAAAAAATCGACTTTTACACCGCGCTGACCTTCATATCTGTCTATAAGCATTGCGACTATTTCGTTTCCCAGAAGAGCGTTTACGATATCAATAAAAAACAAAGAATCTTTTTTAATGGTTATAGTTTTTATGTTTCGGGTTTTTCTGCTATTTTCCCGGATTTCAGCGACGCCTTTTATCTCATCCTGCGCGGTAATAACATTAATGGGTATTCCCTTGTAACTAAAAAAGAGTCCCCCCAGCTCCCAATTGCCAAGATGTGCTGTTAAAAGGATGATTCCTTTTCCAGCGTTAAGCGCTTTACGAATAACTTCTTCTCCTTGAAAAGAACTGAACCAATTCCCCAGCTTATCCATGTCTGCATGATTGAGTTTAGCCCAGTCGGCTATATATTCTCCGTAATTCAAAAAAATATTTTTTGTTGTCTTTTCTATTTTTTTGGGATCATTGTATATCTGAGCGAGGTTTTGTTTAACATTATCTCGAGCCTCTTTGAATAAATGGTACCCCATAAGAGCACCCATTTTCGCCACGCCCCTGATAATACCTATCGGCAAAACTTTGGCAAGCTGAACGGCTGCTTTGTAGATATAATCTTTGTTCAAAAAATTTCTTTTCATTTTTTTCTATCCATAATCATTAAAAATCCCGGCAAAACGAATAAAGACGCGAATAAACAAGCGCTTATCCCCACAACTGTAATTATTCCTAACGAGATCAATCCATTATGTTTTGACAACATCAACGACCCAAATCCGACCATTGTAGTTAAAGATGTCAAGAGAACCGCTCGTCCTGTCTGTCGTATCATAATACCTACATCTCTTTCATTATTCTCAAGGTACCGGTGCATCATATGAATACTGTCATCTATTCCCATTCCTAAAATAAGCGGAAACGCGATGATGTTCATGTAATTAAACGTGACGTCAAAACTAACCATAAACGCGACGGTTACGCCAATACCGATCAGAAGCGGTACAATTGAAACAAGGACCAGTGAGGGTCTTCTGTAAATGCCAATTAAAACTGACAATAGTACAATCCCCACTAGTATCATAATATCCCTGACTTCTGTCTTAATCATCTTTTCCAGCGCTCCGAGCATGAAACTGACGCCCGTAAGTTTTACTCCATCTGTATCGATAGCTAAAGATTCCCTTAAGGCCGCTATTTCGTCTTCTTCTACAATTCTTTTCTGAGGATAGAGATACAAAACTGAATAATAATCTTTGTTCTCAGTCTCGATAAAAAATTTACTAAACAATATTTCCGGAAGAAATCGTTTTAATTCCGCATATGTGACCTTTTCAGACGATTCTTCAGAACTCATGAGGAATAGTATGTCATCTTTCTTACCCGTAAGAAAATCGTATTCGTCCTGTTTTGTCTTGTCATTTTTCAGCTTTTGAAGAAGGATATCTATTCCGATTTCCGCATTTTTCTTCCCGGCTATCCTGCTTACCAATTGCCCTTTCTCTCCGGAAGAAGGAACATACTTAAAGATGCTTTCATATCTTGTTATTGTGCCCGCATCCTTTAGATCTCGGATTTTAGGTGTAAGTTTTTCTAGAACCCTAACGTTTTTATCCGGATCTTTGTCTTTAGAATAAACCACTATCGGTTCATAGCAATTTCCGAACCTATCCAGAAGATCTTTTTGCAGTTTTATTGCCTGGTTTTCTTGAGAACTCATTGAGTCAAGACCGTTATTGAATTGTGGCAGGCCGTATGTTGACAGTGCCCACAAACTGTATACAACTACTGCCATACAGCACAACCCAGCAATGCCTTTTCCATGTTTCTGTATTTTTTTTGCAAGATGATCAAGATTGAACAACCCCGTGCCGGATGTATCATTCTTCTTAACTATTTTTCCCCGCAAAATAAGAAGCGCCGGCAGGATGAAGATCATTGTTATTAAACATACAATCACACCCGTTCCGATTAAGAACCCGAATTCTGATGCACCCCTGAAATTTGTAAGGAGCAGTGAATAAAACGCTAAGGATGTTGTAATGCAGCTAAAAAAGATGCTCTCACCCGTGGTAACGATTGTATTCTGTATGGCTTCAATAACACTCTTACCGTAAGATATCTCGAACGAATACCGATTATAAATATGGATGCCAAAATCTACCCCTAACCCGGCTAGAATAGCCGCGAAAGCAACAGTCAGCATATTTAAAGATCCTATGACAAAAAACGCTATGGCCACCGTCCATATAACCGCCATAACTAGCGGTATGCTTATGAGGAAAATAGCATCTATTCTCTTGAATACCAGAGAAAAAATCAAAAGTATGGCTATAAAAGAAGCGACGACTGTTATTTTTAAATTTCTCTCCATATTTCTGGCTTCTTCCAGAGCAATAACGTATCCACCGGTATAATTAATGTTTAACTCTCTGAGTTCTTCGTTTTTATCCTTGGTCTGACGTTCAATATCTCGCACTTCCTTCATTATTTTGCCGGAAAACTCGATGTCCCCGGAAGGTTGCACTGGAAAAATGAACATCAGAAAAGCGTCTTTATTTGGAGATTGATACTGTATGTATTCCACGTCAAATTTGTCTTCAACACGCCGTGCGTTTTCATTAAAAGAGAGCTTTGGCAGCTTGTGATCAACCTTTCTAACTATGTCGGACTCTTTTAGTAGAAGCGAAAACTCATCCATAAATTTTCCGACTTGAACATCGCTATATGCTCCATTTTTTTCAATAACCACTATAAGATTGTTATTAAAATCAAACACTTCTGCGGCTTCATAAAAGTCATTCGCCACTTTGTTGTTTGAGGGAAGGAGGTGCATGATATTTGTATCTAATTGTATTTTCCATGCACATGTAACAGCAAGCGCGCTAATAAGGACAGCACCTATCAAAATTCCTATCCAGAATTTCGCGATGAACTTCGCCACGGATTGTAGTATTCTTTTTTGAAGCACCCTACTCCTTTGCCTTTTTTCTTATCCATTCAACACAATTTGATATAGCCGTCCAGGGCCAATATAAGATTGTTATTCCGATGATTATCATAGAAAGAGCGTACCATCCAATAAATTTAGGTAAAGAAAACAACACACAGTAAGCTATCGTAAAGCTAATAAAGGTTATGATGATTGAGATTACGTGTTCCTTGTGTATTTTAGGCTCTTTTGTCAATATGATGGTTGTTTTTTTGGATGACTGGAGACCCAAAACGTTCTCAACTGTTGTAAAACTAAAATGCTGAAAAAGTTGTTCCGCTTTAGTTGGCGCGACCTTGCAGTTGAAGTAATGCATAAATTTCCTATTGAGCGGTAGATCTATCATAGGTTGTTGTTTGTCAAACTCCCAGGAATGAAGGTAGAGCATTACCGGCATTTTCCTTTTATTAAGGGTTTTAAAAAAGTGGAACACGTTACAATACGGAACAACTCTCAGTGGCAGACCGCCCGAGAAAGGTACACGTTCAGCAAACATCCGAAATGTTGACAGTGGAAACTCCCATATCTTTCCATGTTTTGTTTCTATTTCTCCCGGAAGAACTCCAAATTTTTTTCCACTTAAATGACTAATTGGGTTCGCGCTGCTATCATATTCAAATCCATTTTTCTTTAATATATCTAGTGCCCATCTGGTTTCTTCCCTAAGAGACCATTCGGGTGCGCGATATCCTCGCACCTTTTTTCCGGTTATAGCTTCTATAACATTTTTTGATCGTTTGAGATCCTCTTCAAAAACTTCAGGTGTCATATCAAATATGCGGCGATGAAAGTAACCATGGCTTGCAATTTCATGTCCCCTATCCGATATCTTCCTTATAATATCAGGGTCTTTCTCTGCTATATATCCAACAACAAAAAAAGTTGCCGATATTTTATATTTATCCAGCAAAGTAAGAATCTTATCTACGTCTTCTTCCAAACGCGTAGAATATTTATCCCACTCATTCACCCAATTATCTTTTTCAATACCACAGATGTGATACCAATCTTCTAAATCCACAGAAATAGCGTTAACCATGGAAGCGTCTCATCTCCTCACTTGTGCAATAGTCTATCAATGACAACATCTTCCCTAAAACAGGAAGAGGGTCTGATAAAGAAAGAATCGCGTAATGCATATCCTTCTCATGAAATTTAAAAAACTCCCAATCAATATTATGTTTTCTTATCATGCTGGAGGCAAAGCTCAATAAATCTCCCTGTATTAACCATCTCAGTTTTATTCCTTCCCTATAATCAAAAGCATCGTCCACGTCTCCTTTAAGAGCTAGCTGATGCAGCATAGCTGGGAAATTTATACCGGATTTAACCGCTAGATGCAATGAACCCCATAACCTTGGGTTTATCTCCATAAGTTTAGGTATATTATCTCTCATATCGATCTTAAACTCGATGTTCGCTACCCCATACCATCCTATAGATTCCAATATTTTCTCAGCCAGTGCTACCAACTCAGGGTATTTAACAGACACAGTATAAGTACTTACCCCTCCGGTTATTGGATACTGCCTTATTTTTTTATGCACAAAAGCTCCGCGCATCTTATTGTTTTTATTGAAGATAACCGATACCCCGTAATGTTCATCACCAGGAACGTACTCTTGGAGCAGAAAATCACCGTATTTTTCGAATAGTCCTTCCTCAAGATGTTCAAAATCTTCGTTTTTGTGTATGTAGTGTATACCTCTGGCTCCGGTTCCAACGCGCGGTTTCAAAACCAGAGGACATTGAAGACCATCTAGATTGTTTTTAATATCACTAAAGGATGACACACACCTCGTTTTAGGCACGGATACCTGTACCTTAGCAGCCTCTCTGAGTACTTGAAATTTGTCTCTAGCATATAAAATCTTCTCATAATCAGGAATAGCGACCTTGATAAATTGTTCCACTTTATCCTTATTCTTGGCTATTAACAGTGTTGTTTCTTCCTCAGGGGTGATCAGTACATCGTATTTGTCCCTTTTGACAGTTTTTTCAAGCCAGGCAAGAAATTCCGCTGATTTTCGCCTAACTGAGGGGTAAACATACTTCCGACATGCATATCTTGAAAATAATGCCGGAGCAAGCGGCGTCCGCTCACCTGTACCTATTTTTAGGTCTTTATCCGCTAAAGCCCTAATCACAGCAAGTGTTTTACGCCAATATCCATCTGTTACAAAAACCTTGTTTGACAAACTTTCACCTATTCTTATTGTTTGTGCAGTTAATGTTGGTTTGCCTGCTTTGACCGGATATACTTATCCACTTCCTCTTGGGCAATCCTGTACCCACCGCGCCGGCCTTCTTTGTAAGCATGAATCGTCTTATTGCGGATGAGTTCTCTCACGTATTCTTCACTCACACGTAAGATATCAGCCACCTCTTTGGTAAGTAATATTTTTTCCATGTTCCACCTTTCCCATTCTTTCATTGTATGCAGTTTAATGCAATCTAATACATACTAATCGCAATGAACATTGTATTACAAATAGGCAGAAGGTCAAGAAAATATGAGGTATTGCAAAGTAGTTTGAGCTTTGGTTTTAAGGGATTGGATCTGTTTTAGCTGACTTGAAGTGAGATTCTTATCTTGTAGGTGCTTGTTTTTTGACGAAAAAAAATTTTCGTGTTGAGTATTAACCTGCGCCTGTTTTTTTGATGTTTCTGCATGGATAGACATATTATCAGAAGCTATTACAGGAAAGGTTATTAGTATTGCTAACAGTATCTTTGTTCTCTAGGCTAAAAGAAGGTTCCGCAAGCCGAAGGTTCCGCAAGCCGAAGTCGCCGCGAACCGTCCCTATTGTTTTTAATAAAGCATCTGGGATAACTAATTTTGGCTATGGCGAGGTCTGACCCCAATTATTGCCTTCTAGTCCATTTTAATTTCAGCCATCTCGTTTTCTGTCAGCATAATTAATTCTTCCGATGCACCTAAATTATTTAACACCCTTTTCCGGTATTCAAGCGCATTATATAAAGCTTTGCCTTTACACCACAACTCAAGAGGGATACGTTTAATTTTGGGATGTTCTACTTTTAGTATTTTGTATGTGTAAATGTAAAATGCCCCTTGAGCCAAATAACTCGCGTAAAGGACAACGCTTTTGTCCAACAATTTTTTCCCTACGAGAAAATAAACACGATTTAATGAAAAGTGAACACGTATACCATTATGTTTCGGAATCAAATAGATAGAAGAAAAATAATTCAGGACATTTTTATATGCTTTAAAATCATTGTTTTTCAATAATTCGATTGCTCTTTTTGTTATCTCAATAAAATCTTTGCTTCCCGTAATCAATACATCATCACAATAACCGTGTGACTTAAAAAGTCCACAGAATGTTATTTTCAAAAAATTTAACTTAGTAACCTTGTACTTAGTTTTTCCAACTTCTTTCATTGTTAATCCCACACTCCCTTCCCTACAATTTCTCATCGACAAAGTTATGAAGGGGCTACCCCATAACTTCATTGTACCAGTATACCAGACACTTTATATAACACTATACATTAAAGTGACTTACAAAACAAATCCGGGTATGCCTTTTCTTCGAGGAAGCCACCTGCCAGATTTTTTGCGGAGTTTGTTTTGGAATTTTTTGCTTCCAATTACCTTTTTTGCAACTAATGAGTCTTTATTATTGCTGTCACTTAGTAGAAAATCACGATAATTTATTTGCCGTTCAGTTATTGTATTACCGAAACGAGAGAAATTAGGGTCTTCTGTGAGTATGTCATCCTCTTCTCCAAGAATGTAATACTTAGCGCTACTGTACTGGTATTCTTCAGGGAAGGTTGTCATTTTTGCTCTAACAGGGTTCATTTCAATATAGGCACCGCACCAAAGAGAATATTCCTCTTTTTCAACAGGTCTTGATAAAAACCTTCCTTGCCATAGATAGCCTGCGGTTTTATATCTTTTATGGTAATAATGGCTGTAGGCGCGGTTAATTCCGCCTATAACAGATGAGATTCTTTCCGGTATTGGGATTTCGCATTCCAAATGATAATGATTAGGAATTAATGAGTAATGATAAAGGATCATCTCTTTTTCAGAAGTATATCGTTCAAGTATCATTTTAAAAGTTGTGTAGTCCTCATGGTCGTGAAATATCTTCAATCTGCGGTTACCACGATTAATTATGTGATAGCAAATATTGTCCTGTAGTTGATGCTGACGAGCTTTAGTTGGCATAAGTGCCTCCTTTTGATGGTGTTCATGGCTACAGTATTAGTAGACACCAAAAAGAGGCATTTTCTTTCAAATTATTTATTTACCCGGATTTGTTTTGTAATATCAATATTCATAATCAGTTGCGTAAAGCGTCTGGGTTCACTTAGCTTTGATTCGAGAACCGTCCCCTATTGTTTATTCATAATCATTTGCGTAAAGCGTCTGGGTTCCACTCTGAGGAAATGCCGCGAATTCCACTGAGCGGCCGATCTAGCTTTGATTCGAGAACCGTCCCCAGCTACCCCTTGAGCGGCTGACCTATCTATTTTTCTACCCGGATTTGTTTTGTAAAATCAATACTCATAGTCAGTTGCGTAAAGCGTCTGGGATATTGTACAGAGGTCCGCGAATTTCACTGAGCGGCCGACCGAAGGTTCCGCAAGCCGAAGGCGCAGCGAACCGCCCTCAGTTATTTCACATTCCAGCAAACCTATTTGAAGATAGACCAATAGATGCTTTGCCTTTAGACGGCACAAGGACACGAACCTTTAAAGTTCCTTTTGTCTTATCTTTTTTTATATGTACCTTCTCGAAAAGTCTGCTTCCACGAAAAATATCTATCTTTCTTTGTTCCTCTATGTGTATTGAAAGGACGGGAATTTCAAGAACATAGCTTATTTCCATTTCACTGTCCTGTATATTATCAGAAGCTCCGGATACAACAATAACGTAATCTCCAGAAGGCAAAACAAATTCAGAAAATCCTTCTTTTTGAGTAGAAGTATCAGCAATTGGATTTATCCGAATCCAGTGATGTGGAGAAGGCCAGTCAATTACCATCCAAATAAAACTAGCTAGGGATAAAATTATAATTATAGAAAATATCAAGGAAATGTGCCGTATTATTGTATTATCATTTTTTCGTGCAATAATAATAGCTATACCTATTATCAATACAACTAAAAACAGTACTAACATCATAAGTGTTTCTCCCTTCTAATTAATCCAGTTTATACCGTGTTAATCACTGATATTCTGAAAGATTGAGCAACTGTAACATTGCATTCGAAATGTATTCAGTTCTACCAATTTTGCCACTTTGTAACTAACTGATTCCCATCTTCGTCCTCAAGTACATACTGATATTCATAAAATTCACCAGCAATTAATCCGGCAAGGTCTATATTAAAAGCCAAGGCTAGTTGAATTATTTCTTCATCAACCTCAAACTCGAGCCACTCGAGAGTACCTATTATGCGATAACGTACTGTTAGCTTTTCTAAAGTTTCATTCGTTTCAAAGTGTAGTTTTACTGTTGTGTCTGTTTTTTCTACGATAGAGCTTTCAATAACCTCAGGAGGTGTTTCATCCAGAGTAGGTGTTGATACTGGAAGTCCCTCCCCAATATACCCGGTACCGTTAAAGCTTGGATCTAACATAAGCCATTGTATACTATATTGTCTGTTCGGGTCAAGTCCGTCCAAGAGACACATTGTCGCTATATTAGCCAAAAGGTCAAAGAAATAGTATTTGCGTACAACCTGAGTTACCGTATCTATGAGTGTGACTAACAGCATTCTGATGTTTTCTATGGGAGTAATGCCGAAGAGCCTGCTTGTCGCGTCTTTTGGGATAAAAGGCTGTACCGGTTGAGCTCCAAAGGTGGTATCTCCTGGGGGGGGTGTATGAAAGGAGCCCGAAACTGGGGGTATATCTCCCCGACTTGTACAAACAAGCATATAAGTGTAATCAGAATCCATTGATAATCCATTTACATACTTGCATTTACCTAAGTAATCATGTGTGCCCTCGAATACGGAAGGTACAAGGTTACCTTGTGAGTCCCGAACCATAAGGACTAATTCTTCAGCGAAAGGGTCGGCAATTGCAGTATTTTCAATAGAGATATACGCTTCGGTGGTAGTTGTAGCAAGAACCCTTCCAAAACCAGCTGTAGCATGAATAGCGCTATCTTCAGGAGAAAGTTCTCCGGTAGTCGTAAAAAATACTAAGTTGATTTCAGAAGTTACCCCGAATCTGTCGGTAATTGTAATTTCAGCTTCATAATCCATGCCGCTCCGCAGGTTTTCAAGATCAATAACTACCCCATTTTCCATTGCATCGGATACGCTTTGTGTTAGTAATGTCTTTTTGACGGTTTCTCCAGAGACATGATAAAGTATCTCGGCACTGGCGATCTCTTTAGATACGTCTATTTTGGTCGACGCTGTGGTATCACCCACATTTTTTACTTCAGTGCTCAATATCTCGGGCAGGACCGGAAGGTCTGTTTTGAATTTGTAGTTTCTCGAATAAGACATGTCGTTTTCGTTATCCCGGTACTCAATTTCAAATTCATAGTTTGTGTTACCGGATAGATCTTCCAGGGTGATATGATATTCACCTTCCGCCGGATCGGATATTATGAAAGACTGATAAATTGTATCGTCTTCTTTCCTATACAGGACTTTTATCTGGTTTACATTTGAGGGTACGTCAAATGTAATGGTAGCTATATCTTCCCCTACATCGGATATTGTTACAGTGTCTGACAACGCGTAATTTCTAGCAGTTTCGCTTATTAAGAGGTTGATCATGCGGCCTGCCAGATCATATCCGAATTCGGTTACGGTTCCAAGGGGATCCGCGATATTTACAAGTTGACCCAACGTGTTATAGATAAAACTTGATGAGATGTCGTCATCAGTTGTTGAAAGATCACCCGCTTCGATCACATTCGTTAGCTGATCGTTCGGATTGTAGACAAACTGTGTTTTGCGGCTTGAGGCGTCTATTACTTCTGTTTGTCTGTCGCGGGAATCATAAACATATTGGGTTGTTCCTAGAGCGGTGGTAATGCTTGTTAGGAGATCGCTCGCGGTATCATAGCCGAAGTTAAAAATACGGCCTATGGCATCTGTCACCTGTGAGGTAAGGTTGGTGACTATGCCATTTCTGGCTAAATACTCGATGACTTGAGAGTTCTCTTCCCCGTTTATTACCTGAGTGACATTGCCTGCGGCATCGTAGACGTAATCAGTGGTGGTGTTGTTCGCGTCTTTTACTTGTGTTATTCTTCCTTTTGTGTCATAGGCGATGGTGGTTATCAGGTTTGTTTTGATCATTTTAAGGGAGCCGTCTTGATTCACGGACTCTATGCGGCACCCGGATATAGTTGTTGTGACATTGTCAGCGTCGTCATATTGGTAAATAGTGCCGTACCCGTCAGGATTTTGCGTAAAAACGAGACGACTTATGCCAAGTCCGTTTGTTTCGTAATAGAACCTTGTTGTATTTCCCTCCGCGTCGGTTGAGGAAATGATATTCCCGAAGGCATCATATTCAAAGCTCTGATTGTTTCCCATGGCATCTGTGACGGAACCGACATTGAACGAGTCCCCGAGGTATTGATATTGGGTCTGATTGCCAAGAGCATTAGTAGAAGTTGCAACTCGGAATTTATCATCGTACGAGAAACCTGAATTTGCACCAGTCGCGGTATTGGTATATTGTGTGTTTTGTGTAAGGAGATCAGAATTAGAATTCACTTGTATACCAAGACTGTTGGTTTGCGAGGTAACACGTCCTAATATGTCATACGCATTTTCAAAAAGAGTTCGGTTTGAGTAGTCGACAGCGCTAACCATTCTATGGTCAGAGTCATAGGAGAAATCCACATGTTTCTCAGTCCAGTTCTGAGTGACCCTGCTAAGATTATTAGTTGAGGCGTCATACACATACGATACACTGCGTCCGTCAGGTCCCATTACCTGTGATATGTTATTGTTTCCATCATAGGTGACGGTAATAGCCAGAGCGGATGAGGGATCATTAATGCTAACAAGCCGATTATTAGCGTCATAAGCATAGTCTATAGTATTCTGGTTCTTATCCATTAGTGAGGAAAGAAGGCCATTAGATGAGAAATTTACCATATCTCCGCTTCTTACCAGTGTATAGGTGCCATCGGTATTAAGGTATAGTATTTGAGAGCCTATTCTTTCATCTTCCGAGGAATAGAATACGCGGCCCTCACTTTGTATGCCGGCAGGGTTAAATAAAATAGAACCGCCGCCATTGTTATCTGACAAGTAGATAGTAGGATAAATGGAAACTGCGCTTTCGGTCCCATCAAGAATAAAAACGAACTCTGTTTTATCAACAGGAAAGTGCAAGGCATACGGCACATAATCCCAGCCGTTACCCATGCTTGTTCGGTTGCCGGCGGCGAAAGAATCATAATATCTCTGCCAGATAAGTGGCATTCCACCGGATGTAGTATATGCCAGATCTGTACCTCCCCAGGAGAAATTACCGTCTTTTTTCGTGGGGGCTAAGGAGAACGCGGACGCTTGGTATTCCGTGTCGTTCATGGTAACTGACCAAGTCTGTGTCGTGTCACTTCCGCGGGAGTTCTGCGTCGCCTCATGCAGACCGGACGCTTGTTGCGCGGTATCAAATAAATAATGAAAATTGCTATCTTCAAAAAATGTGTAATCAACGCCACCACTTATTGTAATGGGAATCTCTTCTCCTAGACCATTGATCATAACAATTCTTTCCACTGAAACCGTTGGCGTAGTTGTCGGTGTCGTGACAGACGAGAAATCGGATTTAGAAAGCCATTCTAAATCTACGGGAATATTATTGTCCTTTATGAATTTAGCAAGGCCTACCGCACGCATGCCTTTTTCAAGTTCACTAAATTCAGGATAAAGATCGGCAAGTTCATCAAAATGTTCATTAAAAAACTCTACAAATGCCGCAGCACGGGGATCGTCAGGGATAACTTCTCCCCCTGCAGCATTTAAAAGTGTGGTTTCAGTCAAAAGCTCCACCGAACTGTTATCAAAAATAAAGGCGTCACCTGCATCGCTTTTAATAAGATTCATTTCTTTCGGCACAAACCAGCATCTCATGCTTCTATTTTCTTCAAATATTGAGGTATCTTCAACGTCCTCACTCAAACTAAAAAGATCTTTGAAGCCGGGTATATACTGATTTATATATATTTCAGATACATCTTCACCATTAGGACGGACATTTGTGTCTGTAATATTATCTGAACCTACAGCTATGAGTTTCATTAATAGATCCGCTTCATATACTGCCTGACCAAGCGCGGTATTTTCGATACCTCCCAAGAAGCGTACGGTTTGGTCTTGAGATGGATCAATATTTCCTGACCCATCTCTGACAGGATCGATCGATACTCCGGGAGCGGAACCCTGATTGCCGAATACGGCCTTGAGTGCGGCGAGAAAATAATCTACCGGGATCTCAGGGATATCAATCCCCGTATTGCTTAACATGATGATCTGCCCGGTTAAGGGGTCATAGCTTACACCGTGAAGGTCTTGAAGGTTCTCTCCGGTGATGGATAAGGATTTATTCATGTAGACGCCTCCGAGGTCATCGAAGGGTGATGAATTCCAACCATCAAATCCGGAACCGAAATAATCATCCCCAAATCCACTGGAGAAGCTATCTCCACCACCGCCACCGCCTCCAGTACCCCAGAGAGACTTGTTATCAAATTCGTTGAACAGATTAGCTAACGAATAATCGAAATTACTTCCCAAACTATCATTATTCGAGTTTTCATTATGACTTAAACGTGTATATTGCTCCCGAACTCTATAACACCAATCCTGACAATTATTTTTGGTTGGATTTTTAACACCAGGAGCAAAAATTGCTAACAATCGGTTACCCAAAAGTGAATATTTTCCCACAACGGTATTATTTATTGCCCTTACCATAACATTTTCATCATATAAGTTGCTAGATAGAGTATAATCTGTACGTTCACTTTCAGATAATACAAATAATCCATCCGGACCGAAACCAAGATTTTTTGTCCAGCCAATACCATTAATATAGTGTTCATTGTCGAACCAAATATGTTCATGGCTAATCTCGGTATTATACTGATCATCTACAGGACCGTTTACCATAAAAGGAGTTTTAGAAAGTCGTGTTTTCATAAAATAGGCATCGAGCCCCCATGGATCCACATAATTCACCGGATCATTCTGAACATAAATAAACGGGTTAAGACTTTGAGTTTCACTCTGCTCACCAATAAACGCCGGATCCCTAGAAATAAATCTGCCCAATGTTGGGTCGTAGTAACGCGCGCGCAGGTAGATGAGTCCAGTCTCTTCGTCCTGCTGGTCCCCTGTATAAAGGAAATTCTGGCTTGAGTTTTCAAAGCGCGGATTCCCGAAAGCGTCATAGCGATAAGACTCGCTAATAGCACCTTCACTATCGGCAAGGCCTATAGAAGAACCGAGTCCGTCCTGCAAAAAGTACTCTGTTGTCGAGTCCTCTTCTGAGCTTAATCTATCCAATCCAAAAGCGTAGGTCTTTGTTATATCGCCGGATGAATCCATTTCCGCTAAGACCTGTGGGATAGATGATGTCGGGTCTACCATGAAATAGGTAGTAACGCCGTTTACGGTTTTTGAAACACGGTTACCATCCCCATCATATTCATAAGTTGTCTCGTTCTCTCCGTCATTATAGCGTGTAAGAAGATTTCTTGAATCAAATTCGTAATAATAGACTTTATCGGGAGTAATGCGTTGACGTATATTTCCCGCGGCGTCATATGTAAAGCTTTCCGTGCTATTTGAAAGTTCTTCTTCCTGAGAGTCGTAAGTTCTTTTGTTTAAACCAGTAAGACGATTATCTATTCCGTACGCGTATTCTGTAACCTCCCTCGGTGTTTCGGTGGTAATAACAAACGGGATGGTTGTTTTTGACAGGCGGTTTCCCGCGTCGTCATAGAGGTAATGAATGATGCCAGAGGAGGAATCAAACTCCCGGATAAGACGCTTGAAATCATCATAGGCGTAACTTACGTTACGAGTACCCTCAGGGGTCACTTCGACCATTCGGATGCGTTCTCCTGCCGGGTTAAGGGTGTATATGATATCGGCTATTAATGTTACGGTTTCGGGGTCTGTTTCAGTCGCGGGAGTTACTTTTTCGTGACAGATTCCTGTAAGGTTCCCGGCGTCATTATAGGTATTACTTGTGCGGATCCCGTTCGGAAGCGTTGTGGAGATAAGATCTCCCGCGGCGTTATAGCTATAGGTCGTGGTATCGGCTCCCTCGGTAACGCTTGTGAGGTTACCCGCGGCATCGTACGCGTAATTGATAACTCTTCCGGCATAACTGAACTGTGTTATCTGTCCGGCTAAGTCGTAAGTGTAGGACAGGCGCTGGTCGTCAGGTAAAGTGACGGAATTTAAGCGTCCCGCGATATCGTAAGTATAATCTGTATCACCTCTTGAATCAGTTACACTCGTTATTTCGTTAACGTTATTGTAGGCAATCTCTATGCTCGGGTATTCAGGATATGTGATAGCTATGAGACGATTATTGGCGTCATATTCAAATGTTATGTCCTCTCCGTTAAATGTTGTCTGGCGGATAAGATTTCCGAGGGCGTCATAATCGTAGGATATCCCCCTTTCCGCGTTGAGATCGAGGTATATATTCCATGTCATCATGCGTGTGTTGCCTGCGGCGTCCTGCAATTCGCGCGTTATGGTGTTCGCGCCGCGAATTAAGGTGATGCTTTCGGTTGTAGTCGTTGTAGCCATGTTGGCATCGCTTACACGATAACTAAGCTGATAATCCTCCTCATATACATAGGCATCGGAAAGGAGACCTAGCGCGGGCGCGATGGTGTCGAGAATGATGGTATCGGTAAACGCTTTCATATCGCCGTCCGCGTCACGAAGTTCATAGCGTACTTCTTTTTCCCCGTCCCCTTGCGAGAGTGTCAGGACTTTTTCAGAGGCGATCTCTTGCCAATTTGTCCAAGTGTTTCCATTATCCACCGAAAACCGCATTTCGGGAGGAGGTATTGTGCCCATAAAGGTTAGAGAAAGTGTAACAGTCGGGTTATTTGTAAATTCAGCGCCTCCATCGATCGTAACCGTTCCCATAGGCTCGGCTTGTTCAAATATAATGTTCAAGTCGACATAAATAAGCCACTGATCATCATAGCTGGGTAATTCCCTGTAAATTAAGTTATCCCCGATGTTTAGAGATAAATTTTCAGTATAAGTAATACCTTCAACCGTATATGTCAGCGTATAATCGGAACTGTCAACAGTAATGGCATGTGGATAAAGCGTGGTCTCTGTTGTTGTTGAGCCGTCCGCGTTATACTGGACATATGTCCGTGTTGTCAAGTGCCCGTCATTGTATTCATAGGTATCTGAAGATTGGAGTGTGCCATCCGAATTGAAAGCCTCTATTAACAGGCTCGGACGGTCACCGGCGTCAGTGTACACCGTAAAATAACGTTTACTCTTTATTCCCTCTTCATAGCAGATCTCTTCTTTTGAAAGACATCTATTGCTAAGCGGTTCATTGGCATATAAATACGCAAATAGAAGGACCATGAAGTCGGCATCCTCGTAACATTTTTTTGTTTCGAGATATCCGTTCGGGTCATTGTAATACGTATAGGCGTATGACAGTTCACCGTTCACAGGTGCTTCCCTGCGGGCTCTATCTATCCTGCCATAACTTTGTCCATTCCAATCCTCATTGATAAAACGATAATAAACCATACCATCGGCATCAGCAGTAGCGCACGTTTTCGATTCCAAACGATATGCCTCGTCATTAAAGTAAGTTGATGTAGTAATAAACTCAATGAAGTCGATGTCAGAATAAGTTGTTATTGATTTTTTTCGGTCTGATATATCGTCAAAATATGTGTATGAATAGCCGAATACGTCGATCACGGCCGTTTCACTACGGCATTTTTCAACACGCCCAAAACCCTGATCGTTCCAAATTTCGTCGAGATAGCTGTAATAGATCATCCCTTGATCGTCCGGATCGGAAAGCGTCAAAGATTGCAGGTGACCGCTTGGATGATAAGTTACACCGGAGCCCGGGGTGCGGCTTATCTGTACGCCGGATGGGTCATATTCATAAGTGAGAAGCAACATGAAATACGGCGAGATCATATGACATTCTTTTATTTTTATGATTTCTGTATCGTCATGATACATGTAAACATGTCTTTGTGCGGCTTCTTCGTCTGGGACAGACCGTAAGGTATAAAAGATTCTTCCATATCCCCGACCTTGCCGATCTTCATTTATGTAGCGATACATATAAATGCCGTCTTGGTCGGGAGAATCAATGGAAAAACGCTTCATAGCAAGAGAATTCAAAGTGTCATTGTAATAGCTGTACCAAGTAACCGGTTCAGGAAGACTTTCCTCTGAAAACGCGATTTTCATCGAGAGGAAGCCTGAATCACTGTGATATGTGTATTGATATAATAGTTCGTCATTGAAGGGGACCGCTCTTTGAGACGAGTCTATCCTTCCGTAACCCTGGTTATTCCAGTTTTCGTCCAAATAGCTATAGGAAATCATTCCTTGATCGTCAGGCTCGGTAAGAGTTTTTGTAGACATGTATCCAGAGGCGTAATAATCTGCGGTGGATATTAAAGCTCCATTTATATCATATTCGTTGGTTACCAGCAGGACACCTGAAGAGTTGTATTCCTTGATATAACGCGCCTGGTCGAGGTCCCCGTTCCAGAATTCTAAGTCACCGTTTAATATAAGGTTCTGGCTAGGATTGGATGGATCGATCAAACGTATGTCATCAATATATATCGTATCCGCCTCAAGGAAATTATCAGATTTAGGAGTATGTACAAGAAGGCGATCTGAATTATCCGGCATTGTAAAGGTGAGCGACAATCTTTCCCAATTTCCGCTGCCGGTATGCTGGTTGGATTCCTGGACTTCGCCAGGATAGCCAGTATATACCCCCAAATAATATGTGGATGAAAGGGTTGTTTTGACCCAGGCAGATAAAGTCAATTCTTCTCCAATATAGTTGGCATAGTTAAGTACATACTGAAGAAAGTTGAGCCATGCTCCAGTTATTTTTACAGAAGATACTCCCGAGATAACATTTTCAGTCGATGTTTCCCGTTCAACTGTGATAAGTCCTTCAACCCAAAACCAGTCAACAGGAGTTGGATTATCACTTACATAATAGTCACCGTATGTGGTGTAACTGCCGTCCGGATTAGTCACCTTTATAAGCTGACCATAATTGTTGCCGTTCCAGTCTTCGTCGCTGTATTCACATATTGTACCATCGGGCAAAAGTTTGCTATGTAGTCTGCCAGACGCGTAATAATTCTCTATCAATGTTATTTCCCCATTTACGTTATATTCAATCACAGTGACTATGATTTGACGCTCTGAATCCGAATAACCTATTTCCCGGCTTATTTGATCAAGATTTGGGTGATATTCATATGAGTATGCAATAATGCCTTTATCATTAGGTACTGGAAGTTCTTTTACATCTACCCTTCCATATCCCTGGTTATTCCAATTCTCATTGATAAAGCGATAATAAACCATACCATCGGCATCAGCAGTAGCGCACGTTTTAGATTCCAGACGATATGCCTCGTCATTGAAGTAAGTTGATGTAGTAATGAACTCGGCAAAGGCTGGATCGGAATAAGTTGTTATTGATTGTTTTCTGTCTGATGTATCGTCAAAATATGTGTATGAATAGCCGAACACGCCGGTTACTGCTGTTTCTCTCCGGCATTTTTCAACACGGCCAAAGCCCTGGTTGTTCCAATTCTCATCGAGATAGCTGTAATAGATCATATTTTCTTCATCCGGATCGGAGAGCGTCAAAGATTCCAGATGTCCGCTTGGATGATAAGTTACGCCGGGACCAGGGGTACGGCTTATCTGGGTGCCGGATGGGTCATATTCGTAAGTGAGAAGTAGCATGAAATACGGCGAGAGCGTCCAACATTGTTTTGTTTTTATGATTTCCGTATCGTCATGATACGTGTAATCATGCTTCTGTGCGCCTTCTTCATCGGGGATAGAACGTACAGTATAAAAAATCCTCCCATATCCCCGGCCTTGCCAATCTTCATTTATATAGCCATACCTAAAAATACCGTTTTGATCCGGAGATTCAACGGAAAATTGCTTCACAGCAAGACAATTTAAGGGGTCATTGTAATAGAAGTACCGAGTAACCGGCACAGGAAAACTTTCCTCTGAAAACGCCTTTTTCACTCCCAGGAATCCTGAATCACTCTGATATGTGTATATATAGAATAGTTCGCCATTGAGGGGAACCGCTCTTTGAGACGAGTCTATCCTTCCGTAACCTTGGTTATCCCAGTTTTCGTTCAAGTAGTGATGATAGACCATCCCTTCATCGTCTGGGGCGGTGAGGGTTTTTGTTTCTAAAAGATTTTCCGCGTCGTTGTAATATGTGTAGAGATCGCCGTTCAACATTAATTTATTGAGCAGAAGGCCCTCAATGCTATACTCTTTAGTGTCAATAAGTATTCCATCGGATGAGTAACTTTTAATATAACGTGTCTGGTCAGTTTCAGGGTAGTATTCTTCAAATGTACAATATGTGCCGTCGGGGCTAGTGTGTTTGATCAAACGCATATCCGCATCATATTCATAGATATTGTTGTCAGTGTCGATGTATATGCGTTTAGTGGGGTCAAGAGGATACGCGTCCCTGGCATCCTCCAGTCCGTCATTATCGTCGTCCAGATCAGCATTATTACCTATACCATCCGCGTCGGTATCTGTAGTTTCGGTAGCGTCAAATGGAAAAGCGTCTTCTGTGTCAATCACGCCGTCATTATCATCGTCTGTGTCGATGCTGTTATCGATGCCATCCGCGTCAGTATCAGTAATTTGCGCGATATAGCTATTGATCTCGTCAAGCATCACCAAGAGCTCGATGTACGTTTTACCATCTGTTACATAGCCTGACATGTCCGGGATGATTGCGGGATTGCCGGGTTCAATATTGTCGATCGCGGCTTGCAGCTCAGTTGTTGCCGTGTTGACCGTACCAATTAAAGCCGTTTTATTAGCGTCAGCTTCAACCGGGATACGCGCGATATGCGCGTTGATGGCGTCCAGCATTGTAGTAAGTTCTGAGTATATTTTATCATCTGTCACATAACTTGATACGCTTGGCACGCTGACCGGATTATCTGTTTCAACAGCATCGATCACTGTTTGTAGCTCGGTCTTAGCGGTATTGACGTTACTTATTAAGGTAGTCTTATTCGCGTCAGCTTCAGCCGGTATACGCGCGATATGAGCGTTGATGATGTCCAGCATTGTAGTGAGTTCAGTATAAGTTTTATCGCTCGTCACATAACTTGTTACGTCAGGTACGCTGACAGGGTTATCCGTATCAATAGCGTCAATCACTGTTTGTAGCTCGGTCTTAGAGGCATTGACGTTATTTATTAAGGTAGTCTTATTAGCGACAGCTTCAGCCGGTATACGCGCGATATGCGCGTTAAGTTCATCTAACATTGTAGCAAGTTCTGAGTAAGTCGCCCCATCTGTCACATAACTTGATACGCTTGGCACGCTGACCGGATTATCTGTTTCAACAGCATCGATCACTGTTTGTAAATCAGTTTTAGCCGTATTGACCGTACCAATCAAAGCTGTCTTATTAGCGGTAGCTTCAGCAGGTATGCGTGCGATATGCGCGTTAAGTTCATCTAACATTGTAGCAAGTTCGGCATACGTCACCTCATCCGTCACATAACTTGATACTTCAGGTACGCTGACCGGATTATCTGTTTCAACAGCATCGATCACAGTTTGAAGATCAGTTTTAGCCGTATTGACCGTACCAATCAAAGCTGTTTTATTAGCGACAGCT
>CAYZXR010000004.1:0-6926 GCA_964482475.1 uncultured Planctomycetia bacterium
ATCAGCATCCTTGTCATAATACATCTTGGCCATTTTATTCTCCTTCTACTTGTTCCTCGATCTTATTCGCATCTCAAGACGGGACACTATGCCCCGGCATAACCAAAAATTCGGATTAGACATCCGATTGTAACGCTATCTTCCCAGTTCTAACGATTTCCACTATTCCGTAAGGTCGCAAAAGTTCCACAAGAGCTTTTATGGCGTGTGCATCCCCTGTTTCTTCGATCGTCAGGGTCTTCTTACCGATATCCACCACTTCAGCTCCGGTAGTATTCGCTATCTCAATTATCTTTTCCCTGACAGCGGTCTTCTCCGCTTTAACTTTTATCATGATCATCTCTCTATCTACAAAATCCTTACCGGTAAGATCTTGTACTTTTATAACATCGATCAGCTTATTCAATTGTTTTTCGACCTGCTCCAGTATCCGCTCGTCCGCTTCCACAACAATGGTCATGCGAGAAACTTCCGGATCTTCTGTCTCTCCAACGGCAAGCGAATCAATATTAAACCCGCGCGCACTAAAAAGACCGGCGACTCTTGCGAGAACACCAAATTTATTTTCGACTAAAACTGACACTACAAATTTACTCATGTTTATCTCCTGATTTCTCAGGGCGGGTAACCCCGCCCCTCCATTTTTTATCTCGCATTCCTTCAACATTTCGGTGCTTTGATGTTACGATAAGCCATGCATCATATTACTGATAGACTCTCCGGCTGGCACCATCGGAAAAACGTTTTCTTCCCTCTCGATATGAATATCCACAACAACCGGACCTTCCGCGTCAAGAGCCGCTTGTATAACCTTATCTACTTCGTCTTTCTTTGTCGCCCGGAAACCTTTAGCTCCATAGCTTTCAGCCAACTTTACAAAATCCGGACACATGACATTCTCATCTTCAGTCAAAACAGTAAATGCATAACGCTTATCGTAAAACAACTCCTGCCATTGACGTACCATGCCCAGGTAGCCATTGTTCAGTATGATAATCTTTACCGGTATTTTTCTAAGCACAACTGTCGCCAATTCTTGTATGTTCATCTGAATGCTACCGTCGCCGGCTATATCTATGACTATACTGTCAGGGCATCCGACTTGAGCCCCCATAGCAGCAGGAAAACCATAACCCATAGTACCCAGACCACCGCTTGAAAGCCAAGATCTGGGAGTGGTATATTTATAGAACTGTGCCGCCCACATCTGGTTCTGCCCAACTTCGGTAGCTATGATCACCTTTTTATCCTTAGTCAGTTCCTGAATTCTCTCAATAACGTACTGCGGCCTTATCTTGTTGTCCCCCTGGTAACATAGCGGCAATTCTTTTTTCCAATCACTGACCTTTTTGCACCAGCCGCTAATCTCAGGTTTCTTTACAAGATGAATAAGTTCTTTAAGCACTTCTTTCGCGTCACCAACAATAGGTATATCCACTTCAACATTCTTACTAACGCTCGCTGGATCAATGTCAACGTGAACAACTGTGGCATCAGGAGCGAATGTATCTATTCGTCCGGTAACACGATCGTCAAATCTTGCCCCTATAGCAATCAAAAGATCCGATTCCTGTATCGCATGATTCGCGTAAGCTGTCCCATGCATCCCAAGCATCCCCAAATTCAACGGATCATCTCCGGGAAACGCGCCAAGGCCCATCATTGTCATGGTAACCGGGATTCCCGTTACTCTGGCAAATTTAGTAAGCTCTTTACTTGCCTCGGAAAGAATAACCCCTCCGCCGGCATAAATAACGGGACGTTTGCTTTTCGCTATTGCATCGGCAATCTTCTGTATCTGCCTAATATTCCCCTTATATGTTGGATTATACCCTCGCAAATTGACAGTTTTAGGGTAGTTGAATTCTGTCTTCTGTAACTGTAAATCTACCGGAAAATCTATAAGCACGGGACCTGGCCTTCCGGTAGACGCAATATGAAAAGCCTCTTTAACTGTTCGTGCGAGATTCTCAATATCCTTTACCAGATAATTATGTTTTGTGATTGGACGCGTAATGCCAACCATATCGGCTTCCTGAAACGCGTCATTCCCGATCAAAGTAGATTTAACCTGTCCGGTTATCGCAACCATTGGGATAGAATCCATGTAAGCAGTCGCAATGCCCGTAACAAGATTAGTCGCTCCAGGTCCGGAAGTAGCTATACAAACACCCACTTTTCCCGTTGCACGAGCGTAACCATCAGCGGCGTGCGCTGCTCCTTGCTCATGTCTGGTAAGTATAAAATTTATGGACTCTTCTCCATACATGGTATCCAAAAGCGGTATTACCGACCCTCCGGGATAGCCAAAAATATCTGTTACGTTTTCTTCAATAAGACACTTGATCAGTATCTCAGCACCTGTTAATTTTCCCATCATCTCTCCGGTGGTTTTATATAATATTATATACTATAGAAAGCACACAGCCTCATGCTTGGGTATCAGTATAGCCGTATCGAGTATCAATGTCAAGTTTCGCTAGAACCGTCAAGTAGGGGCACGGCATGCCGTGCCCTGAAATGCATCATTCCCGAAACCCGGAAAATTTCACCATAGGGGCACGGCGCCGTGCCCCTACAATATGAGACACATTTACACATGAAAATCTTTCAAAAAATCGGTCTGTTAGTGTTTATATATATTTCCGCGGAACACGGTTGGTAATTCCCGCAAGTATTTCGTAGGGAATTGTTCTGGCAAGTTTAGCGACTTTTTCAACAGATATCTCCATGCCTTCCTGCTCACCTATCAACACGACTTCATCACCCACCTTCACATCAGCGACATGACCGACATCAAGAAGCGTCTGATCCATGGTAACTACCCCTGCTACCTTAACAAGTTGCCCTTTAACCAGCGCTTCCGCCCTATTCGAAAGGATTCTCCCGTAACCATCGGCATACCCTATCGGGATAGTAGCGATAACTGTATCTTTTTGAGTAATATACGTTCTACCGTAACTTATGGCTCTTCCGGCAGGTGCTTTTTTAAGGTGTACGATCCTGGTCTTAAGTTGCATGACGGGTCTCAACTTTAACACTTTTCTGAAATCTTCTTTAGGATAAATCCCATACAAAACCACACCCGGCCTCACAAGATTCATATGCGATATCTTCCAATCCACGACAGCTATGCTGTTAGCCGCATGTCGGTATTTTATATCAATTCCCTCATCTCTTAACGTTTCCAAGATATTTTCGAAAAATTCTATTTGGAATGAGGTGTACATTTTATCTCTAGCTGCCGACGAAAAATGTGTATAAACGCCTTCAAGTTCAATATATTCTGTATCCGCGACCTGTCTGATAAAAGCTACCGCTTCTTCGTGCCAAACACCTATGCGCCCCATACCAGTATCCACCTTCACATGTACGCGTGGGAATGTCCCAGTTTCCTTTGCTATCCCTATGAGTATTTGCAAAAGACGTGTGTCGCACAACGCAAGTGTTATATCATTTTGAACAGCGACCCGAGCCTCAGCCTCAAGCACTGAGCCCATAACAAGAATCGAAACACTCAAACCATCGGCACGCAATCTTAAAGCTTCATCTACCGTAGCGACACCAAGATACTTAACCCCATCCTCCACTAGCACGCGGCTAACTTCGGACATACCATGACCATAGGCATTAGCTTTCACCACAGGCATAACGGCTACATCTTTATCCAAAAACGTACGTATCTGTTTAAGGTTGTATTTTACCGCGTCCAGTTTTATTTCGGCCCATGTAGGTCTGTAGTTTTTCATGTGATACTTTACTTTTTTACCTTTTATAAATAGAAATCGTCATTTTACCTTTTGCTCTTACCCCTTGCCCTTCGTAACATTACATTCCTTGGCGTGCAAATACAATGGTGCGAGAGTATCAGGATCGTCCGTCCCGATTTTTGATCGTTTCGCTCCGATCCTACCAATCCAGGAGGCACGCGGATACCAATCCACATCTTCAATATAACCGGACCGGGGATGTCCGTCCAGTTTTTCCTTATATTTCATCACCGCATCTCCAAAGAACACCGTTTCGTCTTGTAGCCCCTCAAGAAACTCATCAATCGGAGACAATATGTAATCCGATTCCCTTACCGGTTCGGCTCCCGAACAATCATAAACACATGCGTATATTTTTTCTTTCCTTGCATCCATAAGAGGCGCTATTTTCTTCTTTTGTCCTGTTTCAAAGTTTCTAACCATGGCATCCATAGAAGGAACTCCAATGATATTGCTTCCGGTAACAGCAACAATGCCTTTTGCAGTCGCAACCGCGATACGAAGTCCGGTAAAAGATCCGGGGCCCAACCCTACGGCTATCAGGCCGATATCATCAACTTTCCATCCTGCCTCACCAATCATATCCTTTGCAACCGGAACAAGCAATTCGCTGTGCTTCATACCCACTTCTTCATGCGATTCAACAAGAACTTTATCACCTTCCAAAAGAGCAATGCTTAAAAACTTTGTCGATGTATCAAATGCCAATGTTTTCATGCTTAAACTTTCCCCCAATTCCCATGTTGTATGAATTCAAACCGTCTCTCCATCTCCCCGACATGAGCTATTTTTATTTCCAGATATTCACCCGGAAGTATATTTTTTATTTTGTCAGCCCACTCGACCACAGCTATCCCATCACCATAAAAATATCGTCGATAATCTAACGTGTCTGAAAAATGATCTTCATCCAATCTGTAGACATCAAAGTGATACAAGTTAAGTCTGCCCTGGTATTCCTTGATTATCACAAATGTCGGACTATTTACATAAAGATGGTCACGGACACCAAGACCTTTCGCCAGACCCTTAACAAAAACAGTTTTGCCCGCGCCAAGGTCGCCTTCCAAAGCAATGACGTCCCCCTTTTTAAGATCCTGGGCCATCTTTTCTCCGAGCGCGATAGTCTCTTCGGGTGAATATGTTGTTATGCTTTTCTTGATCATAATAGTCCCAATTTACAGATGAGTGAACCCTTGCATCTTCAAAACGGCCTGCCTGCCTTTTCCGTCTACAATCCGCAGACCATCTTTCTTTCGTGTTATTTCTCCGATGATATAATACCTATTTTTTTTACCTCGCGAAACACTATTCTTAATAAGTTTTCTAGCGGCTGAGGCGGACATTGTAAACAAAAGTTCAAAACTTTCCCCGTAATGAAGAGCATCCTTAAGACTCAATCCTTTTGAAAGAGGAATAGAATCCGCTAACACTCGCGCGCCCACACCGCTTCGATCGCATATTCTACCAAGATCGGGAGCTATCCCATCGGAAACATCTATCATAGAATGTATTTTGTGTCCCCTGACAAGCGATCCGGATTCTTCTATTCTTGGATCAAAATCTAAATGCGTCTTCTTACCGTCTTTCACCGGTCCGGTTATCAGAACAATGTCTCCCTCTTTCGCGCCAGAACGCGTCACAAGATGTTTTTTTGAGACAAAACCGATAATAGACACATCTATAATTAATTTTTCAGATCTATTAGTATCTCCACCCACTATTTTTACGTCATACTTACGGCAAAGCCCTTTTAATCCCTTGTAAAGCGCCCTTACAATATTCTCAGCTCTCTTGTTCGCTGGGATGCCAATACTGACAGTGATATATTTTGGAGTACCGCCCATCGCCGCGATATCGCTGATATTAACTGCTACGGCCTTACGCCCCACCCTTTCGTATCCGTCTTTTTTTACATTAAAGTGCACATCTTCAATAAGCATATCCGATGCCCATAGCATATATTTGTTTTTGTCGTATTTAAGTACGGCACTGTCATCACCTATGCCCACACATACGCCCTTACCCGGGTCCCCGGCTATTTTTCTGATCTCTTCAACTATCTTAAGCTCTCTCATTACCTTGACCCTGTTTTTCTTACCACCAAAATTTGGAGCTATTTGACCTTTGACCCTACTGCCGCCTTGATCTTCTTTTTACCCGGAGATTTAATCACTCCGCATTCCGTTATAATCGCCGTAACCAGTTTGGCCGGCGTTACGTCAAAAGCGGGATTTCTAACTTCTATATCTTTAGGGGAAATATACTGCTTTCCTATTTTTCTAACCTCCATGGGATTTCTCTCTTCAATAACAATGTCCTTACCGCTTAAAGTGGCTAGGTCAAATGTCGAAATGGGTGCCGCCACGTAGAATGGTATATTGTGGTATGAAGCCAAAATCGCAAGACCGTAAGTTCCTATTTTATTCGCCACATCACCGTTAGCGGCAATACGATCCGCTCCCACTATAACCGCGTCTATCTCCCCCTCCGCCATCAATGAAGCTGCCATATTATCACAAATAAGTATCGCCCTAACCCCCTGTTTCTTCAGCTCCCAAGCGGTCAGCCTAGCTCCCTGTAAAACAGGTCTGGTCTCATCAACATAAACTTTTTTGATCTTATTTTTTGCGGTAAAAATAACACCTAACGCCGTACCATAATCCGCTGTTGCCAACCCTCCGGCATTACAATGGGTCAAGATTGTGGTTCCCTTTGAAATAAGTACTGCCCCATTTTTGCCGATATCACGACAGATTTTTTTGTCCTCTTTAAGGATCGCATGCGCCTCACGCAAAATGTTTTCCTTCAATTTGATTATTGTCTTATCTCTGTTATTTTCTACAACCTCCGAGATGCGCTCAAGTGCCCAAAAAAGGTTACGCGCGGTCGGCCTTGATCGGGCAAGATACCGGATTGTTTTATCAACATCTCTCCTGAACGCATTATAGTTTTTCGCTTTGCTGTCCCTCACTCCGAGATAAACCCCATAGGCTCCGGCAACTCCAATTGCGGGCGCACCCCGCACCTGCAAGGTTTTAATGGCCTCCCACATATCATCAGCTGTTTTGCAAACAGCATACTTTAATTTTGCCGGAAGCAATCTCTGGTCTATCAGTTCCACCCGATTATTCTTCCACCGGATCGTCTCTACTG
>CAYZXR010000004.1:7026-36306 GCA_964482475.1 uncultured Planctomycetia bacterium
AATCTCTGGTCTATCAGTTCCACCCGATTATTCTTCCACCGGATCGTCTCTACTGCCATTTCAACACCTCGTCCTATACGTTCTCAATTTTGAAACCCAACATTTTTAACAAGAAATACAAGTCCCACCATCGCAACATTATGAAGAATATGCACCGTTATGGAAGACACTAGCGAGCCTGTTTTCTCATAAAGATAGGTAAGCAGAATGCCGAGAACTACAATGGGTAAAAATCCCACAATATGCGCATGTAAACCGGCAAAAA
This sequence comes from uncultured Planctomycetia bacterium, assembly GCA_964482475.1. Taxonomy (GTDB): domain Bacteria; phylum Omnitrophota; class Gorgyraeia; order Tantalellales; family Tantalellaceae; genus JAHJBY01. The sequence continues at coordinate 7,292 of CAYZXR010000004.1, forward strand.
TCACCGCTGTAAGTATGATCGCGAAAGTACTACCAATCTTTTTTCGAAGAGCTGGATACATAAAACCACGAAAAAATATCTCTTCGGCTACTGGTCCAAAAATAGCTGCAAACAACACCGACAACCACAAGATCCCTGTACATTTTTCCTCCATAAAAAGACGTACTATCGGCTGTATCGGGGGGTCATAGTTTAGCCATTTGGCCACATAAAATGTGAAGACCATTATCACCACAAGAAACGGAAGTAATGATACATATGACACCGCAGCTATAGATACACCCTTAGCAAATTTCTTCATCGTAAGCCCCATATCCGCGATAGTGTGTCCGTATTTTTTTACAACAAAATGAAAAATAACGCTAATGCCGATTAAATTTATCATGGCGGTATTGAAAACCATCCGGAAATTTTCATTATACAAAACCGGAATAAGATCAGCGAAAAATGACTGCCCTACAGAAACTACATAACCACATGACATAAAAATCAAAATTGCCCGAATGACGTCACCGATCGTCCAACGAGGAGTCTTGGAAAAATTTATTTTTAACTCAAATCCTTTCCCCCGCGCAAATCGCACAATCAAATATACATCTATAAGAAAACCTACGAATATAAGAAAAAATATTACCAGATTTACCAAGCCAACGAATGCGTAAAGTCTTGGGTTTTCTAAAGCTAAACGTTTCAATTGTTCTTCACGCTTCACACTGTCCGTTGAGCTGAACATACGCGCCTCGGGAAAAACTTCGGCCTCCTGGGTTACAGCCTCCTGACCTACTCTATCATCCTGCGGCATGCGATCTACCAGCAATGATAAAATATTCATGCAAACTAAAAATACCGCAAGGATGACATATATCTTGTTATCTTTGATAACTTTTGATAGTCTCTTCATCGTTTCTTGAGTTACCCAACTTTATGTAGATACCGTAACCGAAAAGATGCCCCGAGATCCTTAGCAATCTCGCGACAGGCGGCAACATCTTCCTCTCCAATAAAATCCAAACAGGTAGCTTCAACATCTATACCAACTTCAATGCATTCTTTAATGAAAGTTAGAACACCCTGGTAAGCATCTTTCCCAAACGTAGACTGACAGATACGGTCATAGGTCTCCGCGTCAGGCGCGTTTAAACTTACAGAAACAGAATCGATCAGCCCCTTGATCTCAAGAGCTATATTTCTACCGTTAATAATATCTCCAGTACCATTAGTAACTAGCCGTACCCTGCCCCCTTCACGCTTAATATGATCAGCCACTTTTTTAACCGTATCCAATCGCATGGTCGGCTCTCCAAAACCGCAAAAAACTATCTCCTTATAATGAGAAAAATCCCCCATCTCACGAATAATTTCATCAACCTTCGGTTCTTGGGCAATCTTTAGATCATGTCCTTTTACAAAATCAGAAATGTCTCGAGTACAAAAAGTGCATTTATTCGTACACCGATTGGTAATATTAAGATATAAGGAATCTCTTATCTCATAAGTTACCTTAGAAACATCCTCTAACTCCAATTTAAAAAGCACATCCGCGTTATGTGTTGTTATACGCGCAACATCGCTAGGAGTATGTTCATAAATCTCCGCGTACGTATCCAATAAATATCTCACATTGGCAGGCTCATTCCGCTTCCCTCGCATCGGCTCCGGTGTAATATACGGTGAATCTGTCTCCAAAAGAAGTTTATCAATGGGAACAAGTTTTATGAGATCTTTAGTGGACCCCGCATTCTTAAACGTAATATTCCCCGCGAACGAAACAAAAAACCCCATAGAGAGAACCTCTTCTAAAAGCTTTTCGTCCCCGGAAAAACAATGAACAACACCTCTAGCCCTATTCGATCCCTCATTTTTAAGGATCTTTAAAAAATCTTCTGATGCCTCCCGATTATGCATAATAAGAGGAAGATCCACATCAATGCTAAGCTTAATGCATGCACTAAATAGTTTTTTTTGATTTTCTGCACTAGCATAGTTCCGATAATAATCCAGTCCCACTTCTCCTACCGATACGACTTTATTGTTCCCTTCACATAACTCTCGGAGACGCGGAATTGTTGTCTCACGAAAATCGTCCGCACCATGAGGATGAACTCCAACAGCCGCAAAAACTGACGGATATTTACGCGCTATTTCGATCGCACGCTCCGAACTCGAGATATCTATACCCGGAACGACCATCCTCTCTACACCATGAGAAATAGCGCGATCTATGACCTCTTCAAGATCATCAGCATAATTTTTTAGATTAAGGTGACAATGTGTGTCTATAAGTTTCATGATTTTCCGTCTCTCTATCTTTTTAAAAATACGCCTTCCAAACGAAGCAATTTCCGTTTCTTCACGGCTCCCCCAAAATATCCACCTAGGGACCCGTCAGATGAGACCACCCTGTGGCACGGCACCTCTGGAGCATACGGATTCTTTTTTAAAACCTGTCCGACGGCTCTGTATGCCTTGGATCCTATCCTATGCGCAACCCAGCTATAAGTCCTACCTTCTCCTCTAGGGATTTCAAGAACTTGAATTAAGACTTTTTTTTGAAATGGAGTAAGATCGGAGTTGCTTTTTATCTCTTTTCGGGAAATATTGCGATTCATTAAGGCTCCGATCACCCTTTGTTTTAAGAGATCCTTGGAAACAAAGGCTCGTCTTTGGCTGTTTTAGTTCCTGCAGGAAAACCGCGCCAAGTATCTACTTTCTTTAATGGTAATTCACTAACATCGCCGCTGAGCCCAAGCTGTTTCCACATTTTTACAGATGTACTCGGCATAACAGGAAAGATAAAAATAGCGACGATCCTAAGTACATCCAGCAAATCCGCAATAATAGTCTTGATGGCTTCCGTATTTCCTTCTTTGGAATATTTCCACGGAGCAGCCTGCTCTATGTATTTATTCGCCATCCCTACCAGTTGCCATACACGCTCAAGAACCGCATTCAGCTGAAGGTTATCAAAATGCAAACCAACATCTGCAGGTATCCCTTTAATGTTTTTCTCTATAGCCTCACTAAGCGCCGCAAGATTTTCATCAGCCGCTTTTTTTGGAGCTTCCGGGGAGATACCGCCAAAATACTTCTCCACCATAGTAAGTGTACGATTTAATAAATTCCCCATATCATTCGCAAGGTCATTATTATACATCGTCACTAGAGCGTCTTCACTATATACACCATCCTGACCAAATTTAACCGCTCTCAACAAAAAGTACCTTACAGGATCAACTCCATATTTATCCACCAAGTCTAAGGGATTTACAATATTCCCTTTGGACTTAGACATTTTTTCGTTGCCCATTTTCCACCATCCGTGCGCGAAAATGGTCTGCGGCATTGCAATCCCGGCGCTTTTTAGCATAATAGGCCAATATACAGCATGATGGCGTAAGATATCCTTAGCTATGACATGATAATTTGCCGGCCAACACTCGGAAAAGTCCTTTCCATCGCCAGAATAATTACATCCTGTGAGATAATTCATCAACGCGTCAAACCACACGTATACTACATAATTCTCATCAAACGGCAGTTCCACACCCCAGGACATGCGGTTTTTAGGTCGTGAAATACACAAATCTGTCAAACCTTCTCTAAGAAATCCCAAAACTTCATTTTTACGATATACAGGCATAATGAAACCTGGGTTACTCTTGATATAATCAACCAACCATTCCTGATACTTACTCATTCGGAAAAAATAATTTTCCTCCTTTATTCGATCTAATGCCCGCCCGCAATCAGGACACATGCCATTCTCAGCCTGAGTATCTGTCCAAAAAGTCTCACATGGAGCACAAAACCATCCATCATAATGTCCCAAGTATATATCCCCATTATCTTTTAATTTTGTTAGAAAATCCTGAACAACTTTTTTGTGCTCATCGTCAGTAGTGCGGATAAAACGATCGTACTCAACCCCCAGAACTTCCCATGCCTTTTTAAAATTAACCACGATCGAATCAACAAAATCTTTTTCTTTGCCTTTTTCGAAGCCGGCAGCGATACAAGCCTCTTCTATCTTTTCGCCATGCTCATCTGACCCGGTAAGAAAGAAAACATCTTCACCCAACATTTTATGATATCTCGCAACAGAATCAACCGCGATTTGCGTATATGCGTGACCAATATGAGGGTTAGCGTTCACATAATATATAGGAGTAGTTATGTAGAATTTTTTCATGAGTTTACCTTGAACGTTCTTTGCCTTCTCTTTGTTGTTTGCCTTCTCTTTGCTGTTTGCCTTCTCTTTGTTGTTTGCCTTCTCTTTGCTGTTTGCCTTCTCTTTGCTGTTTGCCTTCTCTTTGCTGTGTGCCTTCTTTTTGCTGTGGTTTATACTCTTTGGAATGTTTCGCGTATTCCTTCGACTGTTGTTTACATTCTTTTTCATCCAATTTTACGGTCTTTATAACCCCCTCACCGAAATCTACTGTCACTACCCTCTTAAGGGGATTCACTTTTATAACCTTTCCTTTTCCCTGCTCTGTCTTGATTTCCTTCCCGACCCTAGGCAATCCTTTCGAAAGATCTTTGTAACATTCGTGCTCATAGCCTAGACAACACATCAAACGCCCGCACAGTCCGGATATCTTCGAAGGATTTAGCGGTAAATTCTGCGCTTTCGCCATCTTTATCGTAACCGGATTGAAATCTTTTAGAAAGATCCCGCAGCAAAGCGGACGACCACACGGACCAAAACCCCCTACCATACGTGCCTCATCCCGAACACCGATCTGTTTCAGCTCTATCCTTACACGAAAAATACTGGCCAAATCTTTGACCAAACGTCTGAAATCCACACGACTATCAGAAGTAAAATAAAATATTATCTTAGATCGATCAAATGAATATTCCGCGTCAACCAATTTCATTGGAAGATCGTGTTCCCGGATTTTCTGGGTACATATGTTCATAAGATCTTTGGTTTTATCCTTGTTCTTCTTTATTTGTTTCTCATCCCAGGGATTGGCTTTTCTAATGACTTTTCTCATCGAATTGCGGGCAGAAAGCGAATCGGCTGGAACCACCCCGACAGAAACAACTTCTCCATACTCCAAACCTCTGTCCGCTTCCACGATAACAGCATCACCCGCGACGAATTTCATTCCATTTGACAAAAAACATTTTACATCTCCCGCAGATCTTAACTTAACTCTGATCATCTGATCCATGTATTACTTCCTTTTTTTCAGAATACCCGGCAAAACCGGCGCGACAAGCTTTGGATTGACGTTACCTTCCAATGCCTTCTTTAGATCTATCACTCGCTCAAGAATTGCGTATATTTCACCTGTTGAACATTTACTTAAAAAACTAAGGCCCACTGCACCTGTTAGAGAACTACCCGCAGCGGCATCACGTAAAAACATAACTAAAAATTCCAAATCTTCCAAAATTCCGATCTTGTCCTCTCTGTCCCAAGCCATAAGAGAGGTGTTTTCTTCATTTGCTATATTTTCCAGCAATTTTAATAGCTCCTGTTTACGATCGGAGATATCTCCATCTGCCATCGCAAGCGCCGTTCCCGGGGAACCTCCGGAAAAATTCGCCAAAAACTGCGCGTCTTCCACTCCCATGTCTGAACATTTCATGAGAATGTCCCTTGTCTGACTCGCTGACAACGGATGAAATCTTACTTCCATACAGCGTGAAATAACCGTTGGTAGCAATAATTCACGCTTTCCAGATATAAGTATCACCAGAGACCGACCTGGCGGTTCTTCAAGCACCTTAAGAAGCGCGTTCGCCGCTTCCCGCGTCATGAGATGCGCGTCCTCGATAACACAGGCACTTACCGATGCCTCGTACGGTTTAAGTCCAAGCATATTTTTTGCTTTCCGTATCTCCTCAATCTTGATACGCTTCCCCTTCTCGGACTTTATCCATAGAATATCAGGATGATTCAAAGACTCAACTCGCCTGCAGGCAGAACATTCCCCGCAAGCGCGAGACCCCGATGTACCGCATATAAGCTCCATCAGGAAACTTTTTGCCGCAGTCGCCTTCCCCACACCATCGGGACCTGCAAACAAATATCCATTGGCTATTCTGCCTAATGAAAGAGAGTTGCGAAGATACCGGAGAGCGTTATCCTGCCCTTTTATGTCGTTCAATAAGATCATAGACTTCTTTCTTTACGCTATTATACACAATATCAATATCATTATCGGAGCTCATCACCCGGATTTTCTCCGGTTCTTCCGCCGCAAGAGCTAGATACCCACGCCTAACATTTTCATGAAATTCTAGTTCCCTTTTTTCCATTCTGTCCACCGCACCGCGGGCTTTCGCTCGCGCCATACCGATTGAGACCGCAACATCCAGCACTATAGTCAAATCTGGGCCGACTCCATCCGTGGCCAATGCATCGAGTTCCTTTATCATATCCATACACATACCCAAACCGTATCCCTGATAAGCGAAAGTAGCTGTGTTAAACCTATCACATAAAACTATTTTATTCGCTTCAAGAGAAGGTTTAATCATCTCCCGCACATGCTGGGCTCGATCCGCCTCAAACAGAAATAGTTCCGTCATATTGTCAAGACGAACAGAATCCATCTTCAAAAGAAGTTCCCTCACTCTTTGCCCAAGGTCAGTCCCTCCGGGCTCGTGAGTATGCACAATATCGTAACCATCATCCAAAAGCTCTTTATATAAACGCTTGGAATGGGTACTCTTTCCACTTCCTTCGGGTCCTTCAAATGTAACAAAAAGCCCCGTCGTCAATTCTTGCGCCATATCGTGCCTTCCGGGGTATCCTCTATTTCAATACCCATCTCTATAAGTTTTTCTCTTATCGCGTCCGCCTCATCAAATGCCTTCCCTGCCCGCGCCTTTACACGCTTAGCAATAAGCTCTTCAATTTTACCTGCTTCCCCCTCATCGACACCCTGAATCTTAAGAGAAAGACCTAGAATATCGGCGTATTTAACGATAAAATTTCTCGCCTTGCACGCCTCTTCAATGTTTCCCGAAACCAAAGAATTGTTTCCAGATTGAACTGCTTCGAATATTGCCGAGAGCGCTCCCGGTGTATTGAAATCATCATCCATCGCTTGCGTAAAAGAGTTTTCCGAAGTATCCGAATCCGAAGAGGCAACATCCCTCTCGGAACACTTCCCAGCCTCTTTATTTACATTTTCAATAAATCTCGTAATGCGGGATTTGGCGGAGGCAGCCTCTTTTATCTTGTCTTCGCTATAATCAACAGGACTACGGTAATGACTCGAAAGAAACAACATTTTTAGAAGGTCCAGATCAGGATGTTTTTTAAAATGATCTTCCACTGTAATAAAATTACCTAACGATTTAGACATCTTCTCGCCTGAGACGGTAAGGAAACCGTTATGCATCCAAACACGCGCGAAAGGACATCCCGTCTTCGCTTCGGCCTGGGCTCTCTCATTTTCGTGATGAGGAAATATTAGATCTAGTCCTCCACCATGTATATCAAACTCTGAACCCAGAATACCCGTACTCATCACCGAACACTCAATATGCCATCCGGGACGACCAGCGCCCCAGGGGCTTTCCCATGAAGGTTCACTCGGTTTCACTTTCTTCCATAAAGCAAAATCCAGCTGATGACGTTTATTCGCATCAGCATCAACACGAGTCCCCGATCGCATATTCTCTATGTCCTGCCCTGACAGCTCTCCGTATTTATCAAAACTCTCAACACTGAAATAGACATTACCGTCCGCTACATAAGCGTGTTTTTTCGCCACAAGAACCTCTATAAACCGGATCATCTCATTTATGTTCTCTGTGGCTTTCGGTTCATGCTCGGGCCGAGTGATATCCAAACTATCCATCGCCTGATGATACTCATCAAGATACCGTTTTGCCACTTCCTGACATTTTTCTTTCAAAAGATTTCCTTCGTCGTCTCCGGAATTTTCTTCAAGTTCGCTTGCGGCTTTATTTATTATTTTGTCATCAACATCCGTAACATTTCTAACCAGTATCACCTCAAGGCCAACATGCTCAAAGTACCGCCTCGCCATCTCAAAGACATACGCGCTTCTTGCGTGACCGATATGCGGTGAATCATACACAGTAGGCCCGCACACATACATTTTCACTTTACCCTTTTCTATAGGTGTGAACTCATCTTTTGTCTTAGTCAATGTGTTGTATATTTTAAGCATATATTGATCCTAACGGTCTTCCTCTTTTTTCTTTTCATGATAATCTTTAATATCCGCCTCGATGTGGTCAATCTCGTGTTGCAACTTTTCCAATGCCTGCTGAAGCGGATCCGGGAGCGATGTGTGATCCAGATTTACTCCGCCGGGAAGACGCTTACCTAGTTTTTTAGCAACACGTCCAGGAACGCCTACAACGGTTGAATCATCTGGAACATCCCATAAAACAACAGAGTTAGCTCCAATATTCACGTTGTTTCCTATCGTTATGTCCCCTAATATTTTTGCTCCGGCTCCGACAACCACATTATTACCCAGTGTGGGATGTCTCTTGCCTTTTTCTTTTCCCGTCCCCCCAAGGGTTACTCCTTGAAAAAGAGTAACTTTATCACCGATTATCGCAGTCTCCCCTATAACCACACCAGTACCATGATCGATAAAAAACCCCTCACCGATCTTGGCTCCCTGATGTATCTCTATACCAGTTATGAATCTAGATAGCTGTGAAAAAAAGCGAGGAAGAAACGGCGTTTTGGCCTTCCATAACGCGTGCGCTATTCTATGTAGGATCAACGCATGCAATCCAGCATAAGTAAAGATGATCTCCGCGTAACTCTTAGCGGCGGGATCTCTTTCAAAAACCGCTTTAATTTCTTTTTTATAAAACACCCTGGCCAAAACATAAGTCGCGATCACTATAACGACTATGACCGCTAATGCATTTAATAACATTTTTCCTCCTTATCACTCCCCGGCAATGAACACTACTGCTTGTGCCGCTATGGCGTCACCCGAACCGATCACGCCGAATCCTTCATTGGTTTTACCTTTAACATTTACAACATCAGACGATATCTTCAAGATAGCAGATATTGACTCCTTAATATCTTCTCTATAAGAGGCAATCTTTGGCTCCTCGGCAATAACAATACAATCTATATTCCCGACTTCCAGACCTTTCGCCTCGACCCTAGCGCGCACATCTTCCAGTATCTTCTTGCTTGAAATATCTTTCAATGCCGGATCCGTATCAGGAAAAATGGATCCGATATCCGAATCCCCGATAGCACCAAGAATCGCGTCACAAATCGCATGAATTAAAACATCGGCATCCGAATGCCCCTCTAGTCCTTTTGAAAAAGGAATATTAACACCGCCAAGAATAAGCGGAAGCCCCTCAGTCAACCGATGGATATCATAGCCTATACCTACGCGCGTTCTCACTTTTCTCTCGGCCCCCTACTGATAGGTGGTTCTATTAGACTCGCGAAGATCATTCGTCCCGCGGATGTCTGCAGAACACTGGAAACCGACACCTTTACACTTTTGCCGATCAGCTTGCGCGCGTTATCTACCACTATCATAGTGCCATCGTCCAGAAATGCCACGCCCTGGGCTTTTTCTTTACCTTCTTTTCGGATATAGACATGCATCTCCTCACCGGGGGACACCACTACACGCATAGCGTTCGCCAGATCGTTGATGTTCAGGATATTAACCCCTTCAATCTTGGCGACTTTACCAAGATTGAAATCATTAGTTAAAACACAACACCCCAGCATTTTAGCAAGACGAAGCAACTTTGCGTCTACTGCCTTGATATTGGGAAGGGTCTCATCATGAATTATAACCTCAACACCCGGAGTTTTACGCAATTTTTCCAGCATATCCAGTCCCCTGCGACCCCGTGCTCGTTTTGCGTCATCCTTTGAATCCGCTATGGATTGGAGTTCCTGCAGAACAAAACGCGGCACAAGAAGTTTTCCACTGACAAAACCTGCCTCACATATACCTGTAATTCTCCCATCGATTATCACACTCGTATCTACCAAATACAATTTATCGTCCTGTTCCTCCCTGGAAAACCTGACATACGGAATAATAAGATTGAATTCGTCCTTGCCCTTTATGGCAATAGCCATTCCCATGTAACAAAAAACAAGAGTAAACACTATCTGAAACATTCCTAAAATACTTTCATCCATCTGTGTAAGACCTAATATCCTGGTTAATATCCAAGCGACGAAAAACCCGAACGCGAGTCCGAAAACAGCAGCTGAAAGATTTCGCAATGATATCTGTCGCAACTTGATCTCGGTCAAAATAAACAACGCCCCAAACATTAAACCACCGACAGTCCCAAATAATTCCCCTTTAGGGGCAAAGTTCATAAAAATAGATCCCATATAATATCCGCAAAACGCAGCCAACATTAAAAAAAACAATCTTACTATTCTCATTGTAGTCACTTCACACTTCCTTTGTTAAGATATAATAATAAAAATTCCCGCCGGACATCGGGTCATATAAAATATTCCGGATTTTTACAAAACATTCCCATCGCTGGGGCTCTCTTTATCCTCCTTTTTCACTCGTTTTTTTCGCGGCTTATTTAATAACTTCCAGGGATTTGCCCTAATCTCAGTCGCGAAGGACTCCATTTCATTATAAAAAGTATCGTCCATTATGAATTTTCCAAGAGAGCCTTCCCCTCTCTCAATCTGTTGCGCAATTGCTGTCGCCGAAACTAAAAACTCGTTCATTTTTGCCATCTGCATTCCAACATCCATGGGATCTTGACCTGTTAAAACATATCCAGAATTTATAAAATTCTTAGATGCTCCAGGTGATATTTCCATATATCTTTCCCCAAGAAGCCCCAGTGTGTTTATTCGCGCAACGGCATCTTCCTCTATTCTTGTGCCGTTTTTGATGCGTGTGCGCAAAGCAACACGAGTTTTTCCTTGCTCCGCGTCATAATAAAGTCTTATCTCTCGAACTTCGCCAACATCCACTCCGGCTAACCTCACTGGCGCACTTTCGGAGATTCCATTCACATAGTCGAAGATCACATCTATCTCATAGCCCTTCCCCATAAAGGAAACATCCTTGATCGAAAAAACTATCAGAAACATTACGACTATACCGATACCAATAAACAAACCGACTTTCAACTCGAGTTTTTCATCCCTGAACATCTGCTTCTCCTGCGTTAAAAATTATGTTATCACTTCTTACTCCGGCCGTTGAACATCAACGATCGGCGTCTTCTGTCAAAGGACCCTTGGCGTCCCCATCGATAAACTGTCGTACAATATCACTTTTAGAATGTCGCGCATCCTCCGGTGATCCAACTTCCACAAGCTTTTTGTTATAAAACATACAGATCCTGTCAGCTATTTTATAGGCACTTTTCATATCATGCGTAACAGTGATTGATGTTACATTGAGTTTGTGATGCAAATATCTGATCAAATTGTTTATTATGTCTCCCATTATCGGATCAATGCCGGTCGTAGGCTCATCAAACAATATTATGTCCGGAGACATACAGATCGCTCTTGCTAGACCCACCCTTTTTTTCATACCACCAGACAATTCCGCCGGTTTAAGATCCTCGATCCCATGCAAACCAACCATTTTTAGACATTCAGCAACACGCGCTGAGATCTCATCCAGACTCTTGTCCGAATGTTCCAAAAGCTCAAATCCTACATTTTCAAAAACTGTCAACGAGTCGAAAAGTGCCGCTCCCTGAAAAAGCATGCCTATCTTTTTTCGCATCGCGGCAAGACCTTTATGATTAAGCTCGGCGATATTTTCCCCGTCCACAATAACGTCTCCGGCATCCGGACGTAAAAGTCCGATTATATGTTTAAGAAGCACACTTTTACCACAGCCACTCCGACCGATTATGACCAGAGACTCACCTTTCTTAATCGAAAAATCCAAATCTTCCAGGACAAGTCGACCTTTAAACGACTTCCTCAGATTTTTAAGTTCAATTATATTTTCCACTTACTCTCCCCATGAGAATGTTTACTTCATAAAATAGAATAGCGCCGTAAAGAAACAATCCGCGATAATAATTAAGATGAAGCTTCGGACCACGCTGGCTGTTGTAGCCTTACCAACCCCTTCGGCTCCACCCTCCGGATGCATCCCCTCAAAACACGATATCATGCATATAATTACGGCAAATGACACACTCTTAATAAGCCCTGTTACAATGTCTTTCAGAACCATAGGATCGAATGACATCTTCAAATACATAGAGTGGGAAATGCCAAGTTTACCTACTCCAATCAGATATCCCCCTAATATTCCAAAAAAATCGGCAAAAATAGTCAAAAGAGGCACCATCAATAATAAAGCTAGAAATCTAGGAACAACAAGGTATTTGATCGGATTCGCGGATAATGTTTCCAACGCGTCTATCTGCTCAGTCACTTCCATAGTTCCAATTTCAGCTGTTATTGCCGCCCCACAACGCCCGGCTATGATCAGGGCTGTAAGCACAGGTCCGAGCTCTCGCACCAGTGAAAGCGATACAAGCGAAGCCATATATATCTCCGCTGACATCTTTTGCATTTGATAAGCACTTTGCAACGCTAGAACAATACCCGTAAAAAGACTTATAAGAAAAATTATCGGAAAAGAAGCTACCCCTACCTTGTTCATCTGTTCCAGAATATACCACTTTCTATACGGCGGCACAAACGTCCAGTAAATCGTCCTGCCTAATAAAAGACTCAGACTTCCCACATACCTGACAACACCAAGCACTGTTTTCTTCCAATAACCATATGTCCATCTAGCCAACAATATCAATCTCATGTGTGTACACCTCTAAAATTGAACCTTATGTTCCACCCCTAAAAAATCTCCGTCTTCTTTCACTTCCATAGTGAAGCTATTGTACTCATCTAACTTATATTTAAACCACATATCTTGTGATTGGTGTTCCTCACCCGCCTGGGACTGTTGCGATTGATCTCCCTCAAAAGACGTTGAAAAAACCAATCTATCCTTACTTATTTCTACTTTATTCGGACCCTCATCTTTGCTTATCTGCCAGCTTTCCCAAACCGCCACCTTGTTGTCAGTTTCAAAAAGCAGGTTCTCTATCGCCATATCTTCTTTTTTGCTAAGATCCACCTCACCACTTACAATTATATTGCCTCCATCCTTCACAACACGCGCGTCAGAAACTTCGATCACCGGCAAGGTCCCACTTAAAGTGGCAAACATAGAGATAAACTCTAACTCACCTAAAACTCCTTCTTCCACAAAAACCCGACCTGATACCGATGTTTCCCCAACTGATCCGCCAAACTCTACATTTCCTGTAGCAATCCCGGAAACCGGATCTTCGCCGAGTCCGCCCATAGCCTCAACAAGCTTCTCCAGATCAAGCTTCTCTAAAATCAGGTTCAGTCTGATCGGGTATGGAGCTTTTGTGGAAAGACTTCCATTAAGCATAAATCCATCTCCCCATTCCAAAGTATTTAGACGGAGTCTTTCCACATCAGGATCGTAACTACCGTTATAATTCACATCCCATACCGGATGTTTATCAATGAGAAGATTTTTTGCCTCACCGGCAAAAGATGTCTCACCTTCTTCAGTTTCAAATGACATCCACACATCTCCCACAATTTCTGTATCTTTAACAATCCATCGGTACAACCTGGAATATATTTCTATCTTTCCCTCACTGTCAATTACGGCAGTAACATTTATCTCTTCACTGGCACCGGAGACAGGAATAACGCTAACCTCAAGAGACTTGTTAGCCGGATCCATCGTACCCTTAATCTCGCTGTTCCCATTCCAAAAGATGTCACAATCATACATGCCATCCTCTCTCCTCGCAAACGTCCCTTTCAAACTCCGTTTTCTCTTATAACCAAAAATTACAGGGGAAACACTTCCAAAAATATCTATAGAATTCTCTGCACTATATATCTTGATAAATCCTCGAATAAAAGGATTTTGTTCACCGAAATATATCGCCGCTTCTTTAATAGGGAATTGTTCCTTCGGAACAAGCCCCATCTTATCCAAAAACGCCTGCCATATTCTATAAGATATCTCTACCCGCTCAAGGGTAAAAACTACTCCGTCGTCTTTACCCTTTTCCTTGAAAGCAACATCCTGTAATACTGTATTGCTAAAAATGCCGGCTTTTATCTCTCCAACATTAACTTCAAACCTGTTGCCCGAAAATTCCGATATCTTGAACTCGGCAACATTCTTCATCCAGAACATGTTCCAGAAAGAAACGGTCGAAAACACAAACAGTATTACAGCCAAAACCGACAACCGTATAACCCTGTTACGAATTAAAACACCTCGCACCCCAGTCACCTCTTGAGAATTTATTTCTTAGTATTTACGCGCGTTTCCTCTACAAATTTAAGTTCCTTCGCATTCTTGCCAGCGGTTACTCTTATTGTCGATCCAGGCTTAAACGCACCTGAAAGAATTTCCTCAGCAAGCTGGTTCTCCAGATATTTCTGAACCGCTCTTTTCAACGGCCGCGCACCAAAGGCCTGGTTATAACCTTTAGTAATAAGAAAATCTTTAGCCGGCTTATCCAGAGTGAGAATTATGTCCTGTTCTTTCAACCTGGAAGCGGATTCCGCTACTTCAATATCTACTATACGTTCCAGATCCTTCTTGGTAAGACCGTGAAAAACAACAATATCGTCTATTCGATTCAGAAACTCAGGTTTAAACGTCTTCTTCACCTCTCCCAATAAACGATCCTTCATTCCGGAATACACATCAGACTCTTCCGGGGACTTAAATCCTATAGCTCCCGATTTATTAAGAAGATCCGCACCGATATTCGAAGTCATAATGAGTACCGTATGTTTGAAGCTCACTTTTCTGCCATAAGAATCCGTAAGCCGACCTTCGTCTAAAAGCTGAAGTAATATGTTAAATATGTCAGGATGTGCTTTTTCTATTTCATCAAGCAAAACTACAGCATATGGTTTTCGTCTCACTTTCTCCGTCAACTGCCCACCCTCATCATATCCAACATAACCCGGAGGAGCACCAACAAGCTTAGACACATTAAATTTTTCCATATATTCAGACATGTCGACCTGAATAATAGCGTCTTCGTCACCGAATATGACTTCTGCCAATTTTTTTCCAAGCAAGGTTTTACCAACACCGGTAGGACCAAGAAAAACAAATGTCCCAATCGGACGATTTGGATCTTTAATACCCGCACGGGACCGTCTAACGGCATGTGCGATAGCTGATATAGCCTCATCTTGACCAATAACACGTTTTTTAAGGCTCTCCTCCAGTTTCAAATACTTCTCCGACTCTTTTTCCTCCACTTTCACAAGAGGAATACCCGTCCATTCAGAAACAACAGTGGCAATATCTTCGTCGTCCACCACAACCTCCTGCTCAGACTGCTTGCTTCTCCAATCAGACAGTTTTGCATCTAGTTCATCTTTTTCTTTTTTTTCAAGATCCCTAAATCTAGCCGCTTTTTCAAAATCCTGATTTTTTACGGCCTCCTCTTTTTCACGTTTATGCTCCTCGATCTTTGCCTCATCCTCTTTTAAATTCGGAGGCATTATCATGGTAGATAACCGTGCACGTGACCCCGATTCATCAATAAGATCGATCGACTTGTCCGGTTGAAACCTGGCGCTTATATATCGATCCGAAAGTTTGGCCGCGGACTCCAAGGCGCCATCAGTAAACTTTACATTATGATGCGCCTCATATTTGTCTCGAAGACCCTTCAGTATTTTTATAGTGTCTTCCACACTAGGGGCATCCACAACGACAGGCTGAAAACGCCTTTCCAATGCCGGGTCTTTCTCAATATTCTTTCGGTATTCATCGAAAGTAGTAGCACCGATACATTGTATATCACCCCTCTGCAAGGAAGGTTTTAACATGTTCGACGCGTCAATAGCTCCTTCAGCACCGCCCGCGCCAACAAGAGTATGTATCTCATCTATAAAGACAATGACTTCAGCTGAAGCCTTGATCTCCTTCATAACAGCCTTTAGTCTTTCTTCAAACTGCCCGCGATATTTAGTACCGGCTATCATTGAAGCAAGATCCAAAATGAGCACTCTTTTCTTTCTGAGCATCTCTGGGATGTCTCCAATAATTATTTTCTGTGCCAAACCTTCAACTATAGCGGTTTTGCCGACACCTGCCTCGCCTATCAATACAGGATTGTTCTTCTTTCTACGACCGAGTATTTGCACTACCCTTTGGATTTCTTTGTTGCGACCTATCACCGGATCCAGCTTGTCATCCTTGGCCATCTGTGTAAGATCACGAGCAAACGAATCCAACGCCGGAGTTTTGGTTTTTCTTTTCTTTTTTGCCTCTGGTGTCGACGAAGCATACCCAGGAACAGAGGAACCCAAAAGATTGAGGACTTCATCTCGCACGCTTTGAAGATCAAGCCCCATATTTAGAAGAACTTGTGCCGCGACTCCATCTCCTTCACGTATGAGTCCTAACAATAAATGCTCGGTTCCGATATAGTTATGTCCAAGGTTGCGCGCTTCATCCATAGCCAACTCTATAACTTTCTTGGCCTTAGGCGTAAAAGGTATGTCAGTATTTGTAATCGGAGTGGGACCAGGCTGAACAAGTTTTTCCACTTCAGCACGAATATTTTCCGCGTCCAATCCAAGGGAGTTCAGTACTGCCGCGGCAACCCCCTCTCCCTCTTTCACCAGCCCGAGCAACACATGCTCAGTTCCGATATATTCATGATTAACCCGTTTTGATTCCTCTTTCGCCAATAAAATAACTTTTCTGGCTCTTTCGGTGAATTTGCTGAATGCTGCCATGTCTTAATTCCCTCCCCCTATTTTTTTCCTGATCATGTCCGCGCGTTTTATATCCCTCTCATGCGAACTAAGTTGTTTAGAATTACTTTTTTGCAAATGTGCAGGATGCATCAAAAGAAGGATATCATTAAGCGAAACCACGTCTATATCGGATATAAGCCCCAAGTTTAACCCGAGTCTTACAGCGGACAACAGCTTAATCGTTTCCCGTGATGTTATAATCCTCGCACTTTTTAACGTACCATAGGATCTGAAAATTCCATCCTGAGTTTCCCTTTTCTTTTTATCCATCAAATAGTCTCTCGTATGCTCTTCCCTTGCTATCGTTTTGGTGATAACCCTTTCCAAATTATCCAAAATATCCACCTCGGAGTGCCCCAAGGCCACCTGGTTAGATATTTGAAAAAAGTTGCCTGAAGCTTCTGACCCTTCTCCATAGAAACCGCGAATGGTTAAGCCCAATTTCGAAATAGCTTCATACACTTTCTCGATCTGTCCCGTCATTGCCAATGCTGGCAGATGCAGCATAACCGAAGCTCTAAGCCCCGTACCAGTATTTGTAGGACATGCCGTAAGATACCCGAACCTGTTTGAATACGCGTAGGTAAGTACCTCTCCGAGGCTCGTATCAAGAGCATCAATAATTTTCCACGCTTCTGAAATATTAAGTCCCGATTGAAGTATCTGCATTCTCAAATGATCTTCTTCGTTGATCATAATGCTCAGCTTCTCTCCATCGCCGACGATTAGTCCCTTTTGCTGCACATCCATAGCATGTTCTTGACTCATTAAGTGACGTTCCACCAAAAACTCTCTGTCTATTTCAGATATATCCTTAATGCGAATCAACACTGTATCTTTTAGAAGCTCATTATCGTTAAAAACTGAGATGAGTTTTTCCAACACTTTTTTTCGGTGTTCGTTATCTGCCCAACCAAAAAAAGGATACTCATCAAGATTTCTTGCCAAACGTACCCTGGTCGACATAACTATGTCAGACCTAGGCCCGTCTCCTCGAAGCCATTCACTCTTTCTGTTTACAAGATCATTAAAATCCATTTTTTTCCTGCCTATCCACTTTTTCCTCAAGTTCTTTTATACGATCCCGGACAACCGCGGCCTTTTCGAATTCTTCTGCTCGTATAAATGTTTCTAGTTCTTCTCTCAATGCTTTCATTTTCTCCTGCTCAGGCATAGCGCATGCTCCCTTAAATGCCATCTTACCTACATGTCGATCCGAACCATGTATGTTTCTGAGCAAAACACTAAGTTGATCTTCAAATGCTTCATAGCATTTTCCGCATCCCAATTTTCCGTATTTCTGAAACTCACTGTAAGTCATACCACAAGATCCACAAGTGGTGACACTTCCGCGCGGCAACTCTTCTTCGGCCATTTGTTGCGGCCCAAAATCCATAAGACCTGATATAAGGTCTGTTAAACCAAAATGCGACTGCATCTCTTCACTTTTTTCTTTAGCACATTGTTCACAGAGATGCAATTTGGTCACTTTATCATTAACAACTTCGGTCAAATGAACCGCCGCCTCTCTTATGCCGCACACATCACACTTCTTCATATCAATATTCCACCCCATCAGTCTTGGCAAGCTCGGAAAAGGCAGCTATCATAGCTGTTGTTATCTTACCGGGAACCCCGTCGCTTATCATCTTACCATCGATGCTAATAACAGGTATGACTTCCGCCGCTGTCCCTGTCAAAAAACATTCATCCGCCGTAAATAGCTCATCCGGCTTCAGCATATCTCTGGAAGTTTCGATTCCCGCCTTTGCCGCTAGTTCGATAACAGCGTTCTGAGTTATACCATCCAAAGACCCTATTTCATGAGGAGGCGTTGAAAAATTCCCTCCCTTCACAATAAATATGTTATCTCCCGTGCATTCGGCCACATATCCATCAGTTGTAAGCATTATCGCCTCGTCCGTCCCCGCGTCGATAGCGTCCATTTTGCCGAGGATGCTATTCAAATAGTTAAGCGATTTCACTTCCGGCGGCATAGACGCGGGATGATTCCTGCGGGTCTTTGCTATAACTATAGGCAATCCTATCGTATAAAATTCTTCGGGGTATAACGCTATTTTATCCGCGATTATAAATACCGTAGGTTTCGGGCATTTACGAGGATCAAGTCCAAGATCCCCTACACCTCTTGTTACAACTACTCGGATATACGCATCATACAGATCATTCATCTTTAGCGTCTTTAGAATATTCGCCTTAAGCTCCTCTTGCGACATATACAGTTCAAGCCGTATAGCTTTTAGTCCGGCATATAGTCGATCTAAGTGCGCATCAAGCCGGAAAACTTTTCGGCCATATGCCCTTATCCCTTCAAAAATACCGTCGCCGTACAATAAACCATGATCAAAAATGGATATTTTCGCATTCTCTTTATCCACGAATTCTCCATCTAAAAATATCTTAAATCCCATCAGTTCTCCTTTTTTCCTAATATTCCGTCTTTCATCGTATAGTCGCTATGAAAAAATCCTTCAATAGTTTCACGATGTGAAACTACCAACACACTCATGTTATCCTCCCGGCTTATGTCCATAAGAAGTGAATAAATCGTTTCACTCATCGCCGAATCAAGATTTCCCGTCGGTTCGTCACAAAACAATATATCTGGTGAATTTATAAGCGCTCTTGCTATCGCAACCCGCTGTGATTCACCCCCGGAAAGACGAGATGGTCTATGTTTGAGACGATGTCCCATCCCTACACGTTCAATTAAATCGTGAGCACGCTTCTTTACGGCCTTCATCCCAGCTCTTCCGGCTATCAAGCCTGGAAGTATCACATTCTCAACTACATCAAGCTCCGGCAGGAGATGATAAAATTGAAAGATAAAACCAAAATTCTTATTTCTCACGCAACTTCGAGCACGGTCAGACATGGCATACAACTCCTTGCCATTAAAAACAACTGTCCCGGAAGAAGGTCTGCTTAACCCTCCCAACATATCCAAAAAAGTCGATTTGCCAGCACCGGACGGACCATGCATACACACTCTTTCACCTCTAGCAATCTCCATATCCACGCCACGAACAGCATGAACAGCACCCGAGCCTTGCTGGAAAGTCTTGCTTAAAGCTTTTGTGACGAGCATTTTCTGGCCGTTACTCATATCTTATCGCTTCTACCGGATCTAACCTGGACGCTTTCCAGGCAGGATACATGCCCGATACCAGGGCGAACAACATCGCGAAAGAGATTATCATACAAATATCCTGTGTCTTTATCTCAACCGGTATCGTGCTAAAATAATAAACATCACTTGGGAACATTTCCCAACCCGTTATTTTTTCGACAAAGGCAATCATCTCGTTTAATCGGCTCACTATAAAAATACCAACCCCTGTACCCAAAACAACACCCAATGCCCCGACAATAAATCCTTCCACCAAAAAGATCAGACTAACTCCGAATGAATTAGCTCCAAGTGCCTTTAACACCCCGATATCCCGGGTTTTCTCCATAACCATCATGATCAAAGAACTGCATATGTTGAAACATGCGACTATAATGATAACACCCAGGATAATGAACATCATTTTCTTTTCCAATGCCAGAGCAGAAATCAAATTCCGATCAAGATCCATCCAGGTCTTCACAATATAGGAATATCCCAAACGTTTCTGCAAACGTGTTTTTATTTTATTTACACCATACCCGTCATCAACTTTGACAGCTATACCACTTACACGGGAACCCATCTTGTAAAGTTTCTGCGCCGCACCAAGATCTACAACAACAATATTAGCGTCATAATCGTATCTGCCCGAAGTGAATTCGCCTACAACGGTAAAAGTGGCACTTTTTAAGTCGAGTACGGAATGCGGCACAACTAGCTCAATAGTATCCCCGCGCGAAATACCCGTATTCTTCATCAATTCACTACCGATAATAACAGTATCCCCAGCAAGCTTTTCAACCCCATCGGCAAAAGATATCACATCAGTCGTACCAGCTTCCTGAGACGCGTTTATTCCTTTCAAGAGGACGCCTGCTACCGCATCGTCCCGTTTCAGAATAGCCTGTCCGGTAACAAATTCTGATGTATTTCTAACTCCAGGGACATTGTTTATCTCCGCAGATATCCTCTCGGGATGTTCTATACCACCTTCACCAAGAACCATAATATGGGCATATGTCCCGACTATTTTAGCCTCAACCTCTCGATCAAACCCATTCATCACCGAAAGTACTATTATGAGAGCCGCAACACCGATAACCATACCTACTACGGAAGCAAAGCTAATAAAGGAAATGATCCCCTCTTTTCTCTTAGCTAAAAAATATCTTATGCTTAAAAATATCGACCACATTTTATTATTCCGGACGCATTTGAGGGAATAGTATTACTTCCCGGATACTCGCCGAATTGGTAAGTATCATTGTAAGACGGTCTATGCCAATACCCAACCCGCCTGCAGGCGGCATTCCATATTCAAGCGCTCTTATGAAATCTTCATCTATCTTGGCATCTGGATCTTCTTTAACCTGCGCTTCAAACCGGCGGCGCTGGTCTATCGGATCGTTAAGTTCAGAATAAGCATTCGCGATTTCCATACCGCCAATAAACAATTCAAATCTATCGGTAATACCCGGTTGATCTTTTTTCTCTTTGGCCAGAGGACTTAGTTCTTTAAACATATCAAACACAAAAACGGGATGCTTTTCCGCTTCCGGTTCTACCAAGTCTCCGACTATATTCAAAAGTTGTGTTTTACTAACTTTGTCTCCCTCGATCTCAATCCCCTTTTTCTTCAGTTTCTCCACCCACGCCGAAAGCGGATCATCAACGCTTATATCATAATGTTCCTTCATCAAATCCTCAAAAGAAATCTTCTTCCAATGCGAAAGATCTATTTCACGGCCCTGGTATTCAAATTGTTCTGAGCCCAAAACTTTCTTAGCCGCGTTCCTGATAAGCTCCTCGGTAAGTTCCATCATTCCAGCACAATCAGAATACGCTTTATAGATCTCGATCATAGTAAATTCAGGATTATGCCGAGTCGAGATGCCTTCATTCCGAAAAGAACGATTTATCTCATATACCTTCTCAAACCCTCCTACTAACAGTTTTTTGAGATATATCTCCGGAGCGATCCTTAAGAAAAGATCCATATCAAGTGTTTCATGATGTGTTTTGAAAGGTTTACCGGCCGCACCACCGGCAATGGGATGCATCATCGGTGTCTCCACCTCAAGGAACCCTTGTCCGTCCAGCAACTCACGTATGCTTTTTATTATACCTATACGAGACTTGAAGATTTCACGGGCATCATCATTGACAATGAGATCAACATACCTTTGACGGTAGCGCACCTCGACATCCTTAAGCCCATGCCACTTTTCCGGAAGTGGGTGTAATGATTTTGACAAAACCATAAACCCGGTGACTTGAACAGTCTCTTCTCCTGAACGAGTCTTAAAAAGATCACCGGAAATACCAACAATGTCCCCTATGTCCAGTACTTTGATGATTTCAAATACGTCTTCACCAACCTTGTCTTTTTTAAGATAAAGCTGTATTTTACCTGTAGAATCTTTAAGATCCATAAAGACGCTTTTTCCCATAATTCGTTTGGCCATAATCCTGCCAGCCATCCGCACCTCGCGTCCCTCAGCAAAATTACCCTTCACGGAACTCACCTGTTCGGTATCCGGAAATTGCGCTCCAAAAGGATCTATTCCTAATTCCTCTAACTTTTTAAGATTTTTGTACCTCTGCTCGATAAGGTCATTTTTCTCTTCAGCGTTCGTTATCTTCTCATCCATTTTCTGAGTTCTCCAAGTTGTCTTGATTATCTAAATATAAATTTATATTTAGATTATTATATAAAAGGTACATTTTCACATGACAATTATAACTATAATACGAAGGAGTGTCAAACTTATATCGTGGAAAGGCTAGAGACGCGAAGCAAAAGGCAAGAAGCAAGAAATAGAAGTTGTCATCCCGGAATTTCGAACAAAGTGAAGAAATATCCGGGATCAAACAAAAATACCTTTATTGGGTCCCGGATCGGTCTATCGACCGTCCGGGATGACGATTTTTACTTGCTTTACAGCTGACAACTGAAAGCTGATGACTGTTGATTACTTGGAACTGTCGGTGAGCTCGAAAAGCTCATTTTCCGTGATAATAGGTATGTTTTTTTTGCGTGCAACGTCCAGTTTTGACCCTGCTTTATCCCCAGCAACTACAAAATCAACACCCGCCGAAACACTTGATAAGACCTCTCCGCCTTCTGTCTCCACGAGTTTCTTCGCTTCAGAACGGCTAAGGGACTCAAGACTTCCGGTAAAAACCACTTTTTTACCGGAAAGTTTACCTTTAATAGCCCTCTCCCTAACCATGACGCCGAATCTCAGCATCTTCTCTATTTCTTCACCATTTTCTTTTGTCTTAAAAAAATCGATAACACTTTCGGCTATTTCAGGGCCGATTTCCTTAATCCCTACAAGTTCGTCATATGACAAATTCATAATTTTATCCAAAGTCCCGAACCGTATAGCTAAAACAGCCGCAATATGCTGTCCGACATTTCGCACACCAAGACCGAAAATAAATCTATCTAATGTAATCTCTTTTGAAGCCTGTATAGCATTAAGCAAATTATCCGTCTTTTTTTCTTTCCACCCCTCAAGATGCAGGATATCCTGCCTTCGCAAATCATATATACCGGAGATGCTGGTTACCAAATTCTCTTCATACAACTGTTGCACAGTCTTATCGGAAAGTCCATCAATGTCCGCCGCCGCCTTGGAAACATAATGTATTATCGCCTCCTTAGACTGTGCGGAACAAGCAAATCCCCCCGGACATCTGTAGTGAACATCTTCTTTTACGAGAATAGTATCACAACTCGGACATTTTTTTGGCATATTGAACACTTTCTCTTTTCCCGACCGCTTTGCCTCTATAACCTCGGTGACTTTCGGTATCACGTCCCCCGCCCTCTTTACTTTTACATAATCCCCTATTTTGACGCCTAGTCTTGCTATCTCATCCATATTGTGAAGAGTAGCGCGCGAAACCGTAACACCCCCGACCTCTACCGGCTGAAGCAATGCCACCGGTGTAAGTACACCGGTTCGTCCAATTTGCACGACAATATCTTCTATGCGTGTAATTTCTTTTCGCGGTTTAAATTTATATGCCACAGCCCAACGCGGATTTGTTGTCCTCATGCCAAGGCGCTTCTGATAATCAAAACTGTTGACCTTAACCACAATGCCATCAATCTCGTAATCAAGATCGTCTCTTTTCGCCTCAAGCTCATGATGATAATTAATCGCATCGTCTATGGTCTTACAATGTCGAGCATCCGGAGCCACTTTGAGTCCAAAATCTTTTATCATACATGTCGCGTCTTCCTGTGTAAGCGGCATCTCTCCCGAATAATCCAGTATCCCGTAGCAATACACATCAAGTTTACGTTCGGCAGTTATCTTTGAGTTAAGTTGGCGGATAGAACCGGCGGCCGCGTTACGCGGATTGGCAAAAGCTTCCTTCCCCAATGAAATTTGACGTTTGTTAAGTTCCTGGAAATCCTTAATATGCATCAAAACTTCACCACGTACGGCTAAGCGAACAGAAACTTCACGGCCCATGAGCTTCATCGGTATGTTTTTTATAGTTTTAAGATTAGCGGTAACATCCTCGCCGACAACACCGTCTCCCCGTGTCGCGCCACGTACAAAAACTCCTCTTTCATAAACAAGTTCTACACTTAGCCCATCAAGTTTCGGTTCACATGCATAATCCAGATCTGGGGTATCAAGTTCTTTCTGACAAGTCGCCGCGAACTTCCGACATTCCTCTTCTGCGTGAACACTTCCCAAGCTTAACATCGGCGCGGTGTGAGTAACTTTGGTATAACCGTCACGCACAGCACGTCCAACTTTTTGCGTCGGAGAACCCTTGGACATAAATTCGGGGTGGCTCTTTTCCAAGTGTTTCAGATCTCTCATCATCTCATCATATTGGGAATCAGAAATAGCCGGGTTCCCCTGCTCATAATACAGCCTGCTATGTTTTTTTAGCTGTTTCCGAAGCTCATCTATTTTATTTTTGATATTTTGCGGCATGTTTTCCTTCCGAGGGCATTGTACCCTTCTCAAGAAGATCGCGTCAAGCAAAAACACAAGTTTCAAATAGCACATCCTTCTTCTTTTCTTGCTGATGAGTGCGTTCATCCAAGGTGTTTTTAATTTTTTTTGAAAGAAAACAACATCCAGATGTGTCTCCTAATATTGAGACAATTGTTCACCAACAAAATAAACATCAACAAACAAAGGGGAAGAAAATGGAACAAAAATCGCCGATCAAAGTAGACCGTATGCACAAACTTGCGGGAGACGGTCCCACTAAAGCATTTTGCGACATTACGTTATTTAATGCTTTCACGGCAAAAGGCTTGCGCGTAATAAACGGCAAGGAAGGTCTTTTCCTGAGTATGCCGCGAGAACAGGGGCGTGATGGAAAATGGTACGACATCTTCCATCCTATTTCGTCCGAACTTCGCAAGAAACTCCAAGAACTAATATTGGAACATTACAATGGCATGAAGTAACTAGCATGCAAAATAGAACAAATCGTGAAATCGGCCAGCTTGGGGAGGCTATGGCCAGAAAACCGATTGCCATCCAAAGCGATAATAAGGGTTCCTGGCCAAAAGCCCTCAAATATCGATCAGGCAACCGTGAGATCGGCCAGCTTGGGGAGGCTATGGCCAGAAAATATCTATTAAAGAAAGGATGCAGAATACTTGATATGAATTTTATCACTCCTTTCGGAGAAATCGATTTGGTAGTGAAGAAAAACTCATTCACTATTTTCGTTGAGGTAAAAACTCGCACATCTCGCAAGTTCGGGTCCCCTCTTTATGCTATAACGGCGGCTAAACAAAAGTCTATCATTTCAAATAGTCTTTTCTATTTACAAAAAGGCGGGCTCTGCGACACCCACGCCAGGATAGATATCATTGCGATAGACTTAGATAAAAACAGAAAACTAAAAATACTTGAACACGTCAAAAATGTAATTGAGTTGTAAATCTATACAACAATCACACATAAGGAGACTCATATGCTATCAAAAGTTTATTCTGGATGCGTCACAGGCATGGAAGCTGCCTCCGTAGACGTCGAAATCGACATCTCCGGCGGACTTCCGGCTTTTTCCGTAATAGGCCTCCCGGATGCATCAATACGAGAAAGTCGAGATAGAATAAGATCCGCAATAAAAAATTCCGGTTTCGGTTTTCCGGCAAAAAAAATAACCGTGAACTTATCACCAGCGGATACAAAAAAAGCGGGAGCGGGTTTCGACCTACCAATCGCTGTGGGGATACTCGCAGCAATGGACGTAATAAACACAAAAGATTTGGATGGAATATTATTTTGCGGAGAACTATCCTTAAACGGAAAGCTAAAAGCATTTCGAGGAGCACTGCCGTTGGCAATATCCTTAAAAAACAAACATCAATCATTCATCGTTCCCAAAACCAACGCGTCCGAAGCAGCTAACGTAAAAGAAATGCATATATATGGCGCAACATCTTTGAAAAATGTTATCGAACACCTGAAAGGCACAAAAAGTATTACAGCAGAACTCCCACCAATGGCGTCCGCTATTCAAACCTCGGACGCTGAAACGGATTTCAGTGATGTAAAAGGCCAGGAACATGTGAAACGAGGATTGGAAGTTGCCGCAAGCGGCGGGCATAATATTCTTTTACTCGGTCCACCGGGAGCGGGAAAAAGCATGCTCGCCAAAGCATTCCCAACCATACTGCCGGGTTTATCTCGAAAAGAAGCATTGGAAACAAGCAAGATATACAGCATGGCCGGAGAACTCCGCGATAACGGTCTTATATCAAAACGTCCGTTCCGCGCACCACATCACACCATATCTTATGCCGCTATGGCAGGCGGAGGTTCATGGCCCATGCCGGGTGAAATCAGTTTAGCTCATAATGGGATACTTTTTCTAGATGAGCTCCCAGAATTTCGCAGGGATGTAATCGAAACCTTGAGGCAGCCACTTGAGTCCGGGGAAATAACTATAGCACGGGTTCAACGTTCAATAAAATACCCATCAAACTTCATTTTTGTCGCGGCCATGAATCCGTGTCCATGCGGATACTTTACCGACCCAAAAAAAGAATGTCGCTGCAACCCATATCAGATACAACGCTATCTAGCAAAAATATCCGGTCCTCTTCTCGACAGAATAGATATTCACCTCGAAGTTCCCTGTCTTAACTATAAAGAATTATCCAGTCGAAGAAAAGGTGAAACATCCGGGGAAATACGTAAACGTGTAGATCGCGTAATCAAACTACAAGCGCAAAGATTCAGCAAAAACAAATCAGGCACTTTACATAATACCTCAATACCCGCTAGGGATATGGAAAAATATTGTCCTCTCACAAAAGACGCTGAGGAGATCTTAAAAACAGCGATCCTTGAACTTGGCATTTCAGCACGCGCATACGATAAAATACTCAAAATATCCAGGACAATAGCAGACATGGAAGGAATAACAACTATTGAATCACATCATATCGCTGAAGCTATTGGCTACAGATGTTTGGACAGAGGCCTGTGGGCATAGAACAAATGTAAAATATATGAACAAATTATCCACAAAGTAGCGCACCCTTAAGGGTGCGCTACTTATATCGATAATACTACTCAATCATGCCATTAACTTTTTCTTTTGCAGCGTCAATCACATCAGACGATACGTTTTCTTGCTTTAGCTGTTCAAGAAGTTCATTGGCTACCTTGCCCCTCTTTTCCCTGTCTTCGAGAAGTTTATCCTTTAATTGCGACATTTTTAAAGCCAGGCCTTTCAACTCATCCCTCTTTCTAAGCTTTAAACCTCGAGAATAATCACCACTCATAAGCGCATCGACATATTTACCTATCCTATAAATAGGGCCGGCTATTTTATGCGACAAGAGAACCCCTAACAATACGAAAAAAGGAGTAACAATTAATATGTTCAAAAAAAGCTTAAGATTTGCCGTATGAAATATATAGATTAATCTACCTCGCGGATACACATTCGCCAATTTTTCTCCTAAAATCACCCACGTCGTCCAGTAAACAGTATACCCGGCAACAGCAGCACCAATGTACAAGAAAAGAAGAATATAAATAATATATTTAAGCTGAAACCTGAAAAGTACTATATATTGTTTTCTTACATATTTTTTTGCCGACATCTGTCCCCCGTCACATTGTGTTTTAATAAAAATTTTAGAATTTTTTCCACAAAACAACATCTCTCTTTATCTTCAAAACAATACCCTCTCCCCGTCTGGATTTAATTGTACGAATGACATCTTGCATAGACATATATCTTGTCGATTGACCTTGCAACTCAATCACCACATCGTCTTTTTTTAAACCAGCCCTTGCCGACACACTTCCGTGATACATTACTTTGACAATCAAACCATCCACTTCTGAAAAACCCAGTTTTGCCCCCAAAAGATCATCATAGCCTCCGGAAACATTCGGCAATTTTACCACCATACTTCGGCTGAAAGCCATCTGAATATCCATCACACCGGGAGCATCCAGTTTCTCCATAACTTCGTTAGGCGACATATATCTGATAGATATTCCCCACACCGCCAGGATAATATCACCCTTATGTATTTCTGCTTTTGAAGCAGGGGATCCGAGAACCACACCCGAAACTTCAAACGATTCCTTCACATTTTTTAATGATATTCCAAGATTACTTTTTATTTGTTTTTCCATATTCACAGAATCAGACAATTCTGATGATTCGGATACTCCCTTTTTCCACTTCGCTTGTTGATTAAGTCTTTGTATATGGTTCAATTTTTTAATTCTACCAGTTTGCTGAATATGCGTTCCTGCGTAATTAAGCCCTTCCTTCGCTCTCTTATAGTCAGGATTGATTTCCAAGGCTTTGCTATAATAATAGTACGCTTTTCTGAAAAGTCCTCGGTCTTGATAAAAATCACCGAGACTGGTAAGATTTTGTTCTTCAAACTCGAAAATTATCTTCCTAATCTGGTCACGCAATATCTCTCTTTCACCATCCACAGTAGATAATACGATACGATCCCTGTATTCTTCCACAACCACACCCTTGACCTGCTCATTGTTCCTCATCAGGATAGTATCGGCAAAAGAAATACCCAGTCTGGGT
>CAYZXR010000005.1:0-35469 GCA_964482475.1 uncultured Planctomycetia bacterium
CAAGGGCATCCGGAGTGAAATGTCCGCGATGTTGGAACTATAGTGAGACGGTTGGGAATAATAAAGAATTTCCGGAATTGTGTGAGCGGTGTTATAATGTGATGATAACAAGGAGTGAGAATGACTGCTAAAGCGAAGGTACCAAAGAAAAAAAGTTACACCAAGGTAGAACTGGCAAAAATACGGAAACGACTTGTTGAACAGAAATCCGATGCTTTGCATGAATTGATGAGTATAAAAGAAGAGTCTTTAGGAAAATCACAAAAAGATGCTTCGGGGGATCTTTCGGGGTATTCATTTCATATGGCGGATATGGCCACCGACCTTTATGAACGTGAATTCCTGCTTGGACTTGCAGAGGGTGAAAGAGAAATGCTATACGCGCTTGATGAAGCTCTAAAACGTATAGATGACGGTATATATGGTGTATGCGACGAGTGTGGTGAATCTGTTACAAAACAACGTCTTAAAGCAATGCCTCAAGCCAAATGTTGCATAAAATGCCAGGAGATAAAAGAAAAGAAATCTCGCCGATAATGCCGTTTTTATTAACGGTTTTTTTAGTGTATTTTCTTGATCGAGTATCTAAACATCTCGCAGTAGAATTTCTGACCGCGGTGGGGAGTTTTCCTCTTGTAAAAAACTTTTTTCATCTTACCCTTGTAGCGAATACCGGTGGTGCTTTCGGTATTTTTCGCTCCATACCTTGGTTTTTCACACTGATCGCCATTTTGGCCGTCATTATTATTTGTGTTGTTCTAGTTGTCAGGTATAAAAAATTGGTGTTATCCGAAAAGTATGCATTGGTTTTTATACTTGCTGGGATCATGGGGAATCTTACGGATAGGTTGTTGTTCGGACATGTCATTGATTTTATAGATTTCAGGGTATGGCCGGTATTTAACATCGCAGATTGTTTTATCACAGCGGGAACTGTGATATTGATAATTCGCATGATAGCCGTATCACACAATTGTAAGGGCGAAATTTCTTGTCCTCATCAAGATGAGCACGGAGGTTGATATGCATCGTGTATTGTTTCAGATAGGTTCGTTTTCAGTTTATAGTTATGGTGTTTGTATTGCTCTTGCCTTTCTTATATGCACATTGTTAATACGTAGAGATTGCATTCGGGACGAGATCCCCTTTGACAAGGTCTTAGATTGTTTTCTGTGGGTACTGATAGGAGGTATAGTGGGTGGTAGACTTCTGTTTGTTTGTACCACGTATAAATATTTCTTGCAGTTTCCTTTAAAGATCTTTGCGATTCGTGACGGAGGTATGGCGTTTCAGGGGTCCTTAATCGCGGGTGTAGTCGTCGGAGCAATAGCTTGCTGGCGAAAAAAAATATCTTTCGCGCAATCTGCTGATCTTATTGCGCCTTATATTGCGCTTGGGCAGGCAATTGGTCGCGTCGGATGTTTTTTGAACGGATGTTGTTATGGTAAGGTTGCACGGTCAGGATTCGGTGTAATGTTTCCCGGAGATGTCTGTATGAGAATTCCTGTGCAGGCATATACCGCTATAGGGCTACTTTGCATATATCTGGTGCTTTTACGCGTGCGGGACTCTAAATTGTTCAAAGGGTCAACGATATTGATGTATATGATTATCTATTCCGGATTTCGATTTTTTATCGAATTTTTTCGGGGGGATAATCTGTCACTTATTTGTGGGATAAGATTGCCGCAGATTATAAGTGTTATAGTTTTTATTATTAGTGTGATTTGTTTTATGATTTTTCTTGGCAAAAAAAGGTTGAAAAATGACAGAACTGAAATTTGAGGTTAGTCCTGAAGAAGCTGGCATACGTGTCGACAGGTGTATAGCCTTAAGATTAGGTGAGGGCTATTCTCGAACCTTTGCTAAGGTGTTGATCGATTCCGGACATGTAAGAGTTAACGGGCAAGATATCAAGCCACGTTATATTACTTCTTCCGGTGATATGGTTGATGTTGATGTACCTCCGCCTGTTGAGAGTGATGTGAAGCCGGAAGAAATACCGTTAGATATCCTTTATGAAGATGACTGGATCATTGTTATAAATAAACCCGCGGGGATGGTTGTTCATCCGGGGGCGGGTAACCATGACGGTACGCTGGTCAACGCTCTTCTTTATCATACAAAGCTTTTGGCGGATACAGGTGATGTACTTCGTCCGGGTATTGTTCATAGACTTGATAAGGATACCTCTGGGGTAATGGTGGCGGCAAAGACAGATTGTGTTATGCGCTCATTGTCGAAGCAATTTCAAGATAGGATTGTCCAGAAGGCATATATTGCGGTTGTTTGTGGACGAGTGGAGGCGGACAATGGGGTAATAGACGCGCCTTTGGCTCGGCATGTGGGTGATCGCAAAAAGATGGATATTAATTACGAAACAGGAAGACCGTCACGATCGATATATCACGTTCTTAAAAGGTTTAAGGGGTTTACGGTCTTGAGAGTGGAATTGAAAACGGGCAGAACTCATCAGATACGTGTACATATGAAACATATTGGACATCCGGTATCGGGAGATGTTACATACGGAAAGAAGGATTTAGTGATAAATCGTCAAGCACTTCATGCTGAGAAACTTGCTTTTGTACATCCTGAAACCGGTAAACATGTAGAGTTTAAATCTCCGGTGCCGGATGATATAGTCAAGAAGATACGTAGCGGTAAAGAATTGTGAATAGTGAATTGTAGGGGCGGGTTCTAAACCCGCCCCTAACTGATAAACGAGAGGTATAAAAATGGATTGGAAGATAAGACCGATAAAGAAACTCGTAGGTGAATTAACGGTTCCATCGGACAAAAGCATTTCTCATCGGGCTATCATGTTCGCGTCGATCGCGAAAGGAAGAACTCGAATAAGTAATTTTCTTCGAGGTGAAGATTGCATGCGGACTCTTGAGGCTTTTCGGTCTCTTGGTGTTGAGATAGAAACTAAAAAAGATGATATTGTTGTGTATGGAAAAGGATTGCGAGGGTTGTGCCAGTCAGAAAATGATATCTATCTTGGAAATTCAGGAACGAGTATGCGGATTATTCCGGGTATACTGGCCGGGCAATCTTTTGATACTGTTCTTACTGGTGATGAATCGTTGATAAAACGCCCTATGCGTCGTGTTATAGATCCGCTTGTTCAAATGGGGGTAAGAATTGAACCGTTGGAGGGTGGCGATCACGCGCCGTTAAAGATCTATGGCCAGAATAAACCGTTGCTATCAATTGATTATGAGACTTCCGTTGCTAGCGCGCAGATCAAATCCTGTGTTCTTGCAGCGGGGTTGTATGCCGAGGGAGTCTCGTCATTGACAGAGCCGTTTTTGTCGCGTGATCATACAGAGAGGATGCTGGAGTGTCTTTCCGCGAAGGTCGAAAAGGATGGGTTAACCACTAGGATAACTGGAGGAAAAGAACTGGAGGCGAATGACATAGATATTCCCGGTGACATATCAAGCGCGGCTTTTTTTATTGTAGCGGGACTTCTACTGAAAGATTCAAATATTGTTTTGCGTGATGTAGGACTGAATTCTACTCGAACGGGAGTGATAGATGTCTTGCGGAGAATGGGGGGGCATATCAAAATTCTTGATACGAGGGGAACAGCTGAGCCTGTCGGGGATTTAGAAATAAAGTATTCTGAATTAAAAGGCACTACTGTGACCAATAGAGAAATTCCATTGCTTATTGACGAAATACCTGTGCTTGCGGTAGCTGCTGCTGCGGCAGAGGGTGAGACACACATCATGGGGATATCGGAACTGAAGGTTAAAGAGACTGATAGGGTAAAAAGTATAACCAAAAACTTGACGGCTTTTGGAGCATCCCTCCAAGAGAAAGATGATGCTTTGGTAATCTTCGGGGGTGTGAAGAAGTTTAAGGCACAAAAGGTCGAGAGTTTTGGTGATCACCGTACGGCCATGAGCGCAGCGATAACAGCGCTTATCGCAGACGGCGAATGTGTTATTGAGAAGGTGGACTGTGTTGACACTTCTTATCCCGGATTCCTGAAAGATCTCCAGTCTTTAACGATATAGGAATGACCCTGTTTTAAAAACGATTGACAAGGGATATTATATTTGTTACTATTCTAAAGGATCAAAAGAACCTTACAGAACGGGTGTTTGTGAGGTTAATTAAAGGTCTTCACGTAAAAAAAGGTGCTGCATATGTGGAAAAAAAGTATATCAAGTTTTTTGAACAATTTGACCGGTGTTTTTTCGAGTGATATAGGTATAGACCTTGGCACTGCTTCCACACTTGTTTATTTAAAGAACGAAGGTATTGTTCTTTGCGAACCATCTGTTGTCGCTATTGAAGCGGGGACATTGAAGACGCTGGCCGTGGGAGAAGAAGCCAAACGCATGCTCGGCCGGACTCCCGGCAATATCGTGGCCATTCGTCCTATGCGCGACGGAGTAATAGCCGATTTTGATATAACCGAGAGCATGCTTCGATATTTCATAAAAAAAGTTCACAGTTCACGTGGGTTGGTGCGTCCCAGAATAGTTGTAGCAGTGCCTTCAGGAATCACAGAAGTTGAAAGACGAGCCGTGAAGGATTCAGCCCTTCATGCAGGTGCTCGTGAAGTATATATGATCGAAGAACCTATTGCCGCCGCAATTGGAGTAGGTCTTCCGATACAAGAGCCATCAGGGAACATGATAGTAGACATAGGCGGTGGCACGACGGAAATGGCGGTAATTTCGCTGGCGGGTGTGGTATTTTCCAAGTCTATTCGAGTTGGAGGAGATGAACTGGATGCAGCAATTACAAATTATTTGAAACGTACATATAATCTAATGGTCGGCGAACGCACAGCGGAGGATATAAAAATCAAGATAGGCTCCGCATACCCCCTAGAAGAAGAAATCATTATGGAAGTCAGAGGGCGGGATCAGGTTGCGGGGTTGCCGAAAATGATCACCGTTAATAGCGAGGAAATCAGGGAAGCTATTACGGAACCGGTTTCACAAATCATTGAAGCGGTAAGGATTACACTTGAAAGAACACCGCCGGAGTTGTCGGCGGATCTTATAGAGAAAGGTTTGATTTTGGCGGGTGGAGGGTCATTGTTGCGAGGACTGGATAAGCTTGTTTCGGAGGAAACGGGGTTGCCGGTTCATGTAGCGGATGATCCACTTACGGCGGTTGTGTTGGGTACTGGTAAAGTACTAAGTGAACTCAATTATCTTAAACGCCTGTCAGTGGCTCCCAGACTGCGCAAGTAACGGATTTGCCAGGAGGGTAGGGGCCAAATCAGTTAAATAAATGTGCCTAAAATATTCCCAAAAAACAGAAAGCAGTTCATTTCAGCCGCTGTCCTAGTGGCAGTTCTTATTGTTGTTTTTAATTCTCCACTTTTCTGTAGTATCAAATTACTTACATCGCGGATATTCTCAACTCCCGCAGTTGTTTGCGGTAGTGTAGGACGTTACTTTGTGAGCAAAAATGCTCTAATTAGAGAAAATGCCGTTTTGCAGAAGGAAGTTGACGACCTTTCATTGAATATTGAACACCTTGAAGATGCCGAGAAAGAGAATAATCGATTAAGAGCTTTACTGCAATTTAAGAAAAATTTTAGGTTTAGAACTGTTTCCGCTCGTGTCATTGCGAGAGGACCAAGCGATTGGACTGGTTCATTCGTTATTGATCGGGGGGCGACTGATGGAGTAAAGCCTCAGGCGGCTATTTGTTCAGCAAAAGGATTGCTTGGCAAAGTCGTTCGTGTGGGGGAGGATAGAAGTTTTGTAGTGCTTCTGACTCATCCGAGCTTCAGGGCTGGGGGAGTCATAAAGGGAAGCCGTGTTAATGGAGTTATTGCTGGAGGCGGTAGTGGCACTGTCAGAATGTTATATATTCCTATGGACGTCAAGGTGTCCAAAGGTGAGTTTGTAACAACATCGAAATTGAGTCGTGTTTTTCCAAGGGGAATAGTGGTCGGAAAAATCACGAATGTTAAAAAGAGTAAAACTGGACTATATCAGATAGCGGAAATAAAACCATTTGCCGGTTTTTTTGACGCGGAAGAAGTCGTATGCATCGTAGACAGCGAATAGCGGAAGGTAGTAACAGAAAGATATTTTATCTGTGTGCGTTACTGATAACAGTCTTTACGATTCAGAGTAATTTTGCCGGACGCATTGATTGGTTTCCTGACCTGATACTGCTTGTGGTGGTTTTTACCGCTGTTTTTAGTGGAATATCCGGTGGTCTTATATTTGGATTGATAGCCGGTATATTGCGCGGACTACTTTCAGTAAACACTTTTCCAGTGGACGTGATAATATTTCCAATTCTTGGCGCAACAGCGGCAATTTTGTCAAAGATGTTTTACAGACAAAGTCCCGTTACGCATATGTTAGTGGCAGGCATATCGATATGTTTGTTGATTATAGCTCACACCTTGTATTTTGCCGCGTTTTTCGGGAATAGTCCCGGATTAAATGCAATACTTATTGGTAGTTGGCGGGTTATTATTAGCACAATATTGATTTCGCCGCTGGTATTTCAAATTATTCACAAGTTATGGACCATTGAAAGGTAACATGAGGGTACGAGTATTTATCCAAATATTGCTGATAGGCCTGACGTTTCTGATTGTCGGGCTTTTTTACACGCAAGTGGTGCGATATGATGAGTATCGTATAATGTCGGAGGGGAATAGGCTGAGAGTGACGCCTTTGACAGCTCCACGCGGCAGTATTTTTGACAGGCACGGAAACATTTTAGCCAAAGATGCTTTGAGTTTTAATGCGTCAGTAATCTATAGTCAGATTAGGGATAAAAATGCTTTGGCGAAGTTGTTGTCTGAGATACTTGAAATTGATAAAAACAAGATAGATAAGGGAATTGATAAATGCCGACGCAGGCCTTATTCACCGGTGTATGTAGTTTCGGATATTGGGACAAAAGCCGCTATTCAGCTTGAAGAAGCGGCATACGAGTATCCGGGGCTTTTTGTTGAAGCAACAACAAAAAGAGAATATGTCGATGGTGAGTCAATGGCAAGCGTTCTAGGCTATATAGGACGTATAAATCGGCCCGAGTTTGACCGACTAAAACATTATGGATACCAGATAAATGATATGATCGGGCGCGCCGGGTTGGAAAAACAATATGATAATTATTTGCGTGGAAAGCATGGTGGGAAGCAAGTCGAAGTAGACAATCGTGGTCGTGAAGTCGCGACTATAGGATACAGAGAACCTATCCCCGGAAGAAACATTCATACCACTCTTGATCTTGATCTCCAGAAATTTTGCAATAAACTGTTGAAAGACAAGCGGGGAGCAATTGTTGCTATGGATCCTCAAACGGGCAAAATATTGGCTATGGCAAGCGCACCGTCATATGATCCGGAAATTTTTGTTGATCGTAAAAGATCCGGTGAAATCAAAGCACTTTTAGCTAACAAGTTGTACCCACTGATGAATCGGGCGATATCGGGTGCGTATCCTCCGGGGTCCATTTTTAAGCTTGTTGTGGCAGTTGCCGCGCTAGAGAGTGGAAAGGCAACTCCTGAAACTGAGTCTATTTGTGAGGGGTATATTACTCTTGGCAAAAGAGCTTTCAGGTGTTGGAAGAAAACGGGACATGGCAAGCAAACCATGACAGACGCGATTAAAAATTCCTGCAACGTGTATTTCTACAGGCTGGGGTTACTTGTCGGGGCCGATAATATAGCTGCTTTTGCGCGAAAGTTCGGTTTTGGAAAATTTACAAAGATAGATCTGCCGGGAGAAGTAGAGGGATCAGTTCCATCTCCACAATGGAAGGAAAAGACACTTAAACAACAATGGTATAAAGGTGAAACGGTGAACTTTGCGATTGGACAGGGGTATTTGCTTGTTACACCCATTCAGATTTCGGGGATGATGTCAGTTTTCGCGAATAGTGGTTACTTGGTTAGGCCTTATGTAGTTGAGTTTATCGGGGATGTTCGAGTAAATAGTTTTGAAAAACAACCCGCGGGTATCAGAGATATAGCAATTGATACCGTTCGCGAGGGAACAAGGAAATGTGTTAATGGGCACCATGGAACTGGAATGAAAGCCCGGCTTCCAGATGTCATTGTTTCGGGGAAGACTGGTACGGCACAAACTTCTACGGGGCGAGATCATGGGTGGTTTGTTGGATTTGCGCCAATTGATAATCCAGAATTGGTTGTTGTGGTCTTTGATGAATTCGGAGGAAAGGGTGGATACTACGCGGCAGAAACCGCGGGTAAAGTGTTTCGCGAAGCAAGGAAACTGAAGATCATATAGATGTAAAGGGGGGAATGATTTAGTATGAAACCCGGACGCGGGAGAATAGACAGAATACTATTGCTGGCGGTTTTTGTGATCGTCATACTGGGCATAGTGTTTGTGTATAGCGCAACCTATGTGAGAGGGGGAACACTGGGGACACTGAATTCTTTTGTGGCACGTCAGTGTTTGTGGGTTGGCGTGGGGCTGACGATGCTTTTATGTGTTGCGGCGATGGATTATGTGCGTATGCTAAACTTTGCATATATTGCGTACGGTATTAATCTTTTGCTGCTTGTATTTTTGTTGTTGTTTGGCGGAGAACGTTATGGCGCGAAAAGATGGATTGATCTCGGCTTTTTTTCACTTCAACCTTCAGAGTTTGTAAAGATAACCGTTATCTTTGCGTTGGCAGCTTTTTTAGGTGAACGAAAAGAGAAGGTAGGTTCATTGCGCAATTATTTGTACGCATTGTTGCTGGTTTCTCCGGCTTTTCTTCTGATTTTTCTTCAGCCGGATCTTGGAACGGCGATGGTGCTTGTACCTATATTGCTTTCGATTCTTTATGTGTGTGGTGAAAATATAAAGTACATAGTGACTACGATCGTGGTTGGTATTTTAAGTATGCCTGTGTTGTGGACTCTCCTTAAGGGGTATCAGAAAAGCCGGTTAATGGTATTTATAAATCCGAACATTGATCCCCTAGGCGCCGGGTACACGATAATTCAGTCAAAAATAGCTATTGGTTCTGGTGGTATATGGGGAAAAGGATGGCTTGGAGGTACACAAAGTCATCTGCGTTTTTTACCGGAAAGGCACTCAGATTTCATTTTTTCTGTGATCGGAGAAGAGTGGGGTTTTGTGGGTGCGGTAATGTTGCTGGGTATTTACTTCTTAATTATTGCGCGAGGTGTACGCATAATTTCGGGTGTGGATGATACATATGGAAAAGCCATCGCTACGGGTGTAGTTACGCTCATAGCATTTCAGGTGTTAACAAATATTTCGATGACTATCGGATTGATGCCGGTAGTGGGACTGCCGTTACCGTTTATTACTTACGGCGGATCAAACGCTTTGGCGATGATGCTTGGAATAGGATTTTTGCTGAGCGTGAGCCGCAGGAGAAAGAGGTAGGGGCACGGTAACGAAAGATGAGGGACGAGTGATGACGATTTTGATTTATAATTGTAACAATCAGAAAAGGATAACCTCTAAATGACAAAAATAACTGACATACTTGATAAGTTGCAGAAGCCGGGAAGATATATTGGGGAGGAGATAGGGTCTGTTCGAAAAGAGTTTCGGGCAGGTCGTATATCAGTGGCTTTAGCGTATCCGGATATGTATGAGATAGGAATGAGTTATCTTGGCCTTAAAATACTTTACCATCTACTTAATGAACGAGATGATGTCGTATGTGAGCGTGTATTTGCTCCATGGGATGATCTGGAAAAAGAGCTGGTTGCCGCAGGGCAAAAGCTGTTCAGTCTTGAATCAAAAACAGATATAGACAAATTTGACATTCTTGGATTTTCCCTTTCCTACGAGCTTACATATACTAACGTGCTTAATATGTTGTCCCTTTCAGGAATCACAGTATTGTCAGATCAGCGTGGAGAGGACGAACCGATAGTGATTGCGGGAGGAGCGTGTTGCTTTAACCCTGAACCTATGAGTCGGTTTATTGATATTTTCTTTATTGGAGACGCTGAAGAAACTCTTCCTGAATTTATTGAGGAATATAGAAAAATTAATACTCTAAGTTTAACCAGAAAACAAAAAATAAAGAGATTGGCACAGTTGCGTGGGGTATATGTACCATCTTTGTATAATGCCGAATATAACAACGGAAAATTTGATAGACTTGTTCCTCTTGATGAGGATGTGTCGCTTTGTGTAAAAAAAGGTCACGTAGAAGATCTTAATAAAACATATTATCCGGTAAAACAACTGGTTCCTTTCATTAAGATTATTCATGATAGAATTGTTGTCGAAATCATGCGAGGATGTCCGAATAAATGCCGCTTTTGCCAGGCTAGCGTGATCAATAGTCCGGTTCGTATCCGTAAGCCGAAATTAATACGAGAGTTGTGCCGCGAAGCATATAAACATACTGGTTTTTCACAAATAACACTTTTATCCCTTTCCAGTGTTAATTATCCCTATCTTGCAGATTTGGTAAAAGGCCTGAATTCGGATTTCAAAGGAAAGGGAATAGGGATATCAATCCCTTCGCTTAGAGTGGATGAGGCCTTCTATGAGATTCCAGAAATAATCTCGGCTATTAGAAAGGCATCGCTTACTTTTGCGCCTGAATCCGCCAGTCGGGGGATCCAGGATTCAATTGGGAAAAGGACAGACTATGATGTGTTGTGTAAATCGGCTGTAGCGGCGTATCGTCATGGATGGCAGAGGTTAAAACTTTATTTTATGGTAGGATTTCCAGGTACAACTGACAAGGAAGTTGAGGACATCATGCAGTGGGCTAACAATATTTCCCTTTTGAGAAAGGAACTACCGGGAAGAGCGGCGGATGTTAAGGTTAGTATAAACCCGTTTATACCCAAAGCGCATACGCCTTTTCAGTGGTTGGGAATGGCGGATGAAGAGCGTCTTAAGGAGACAAGAAAACAACTTATGAGGAGATCGTCAAAGAGAGTCAAAGTAGAATTTCATGATATAGGGAGATCTATTCTGGAAGCTTGCATGTCTCGTGGGGATCGAAAAACCGCGGATATCATCTATTCGGCTTGGCGCAAAGGCGCAAAAATGGATGGCTGGTCAGATTTTTTCGATCTTTCCATATGGGAAGATGCTTTTAATGATAATGGACTCGACATGCGAAAAGAAGCACGAAAAACATTTCCTATCGACGCGGTCCTTCCATGGAGTCACATAAAGACAGAGCTATCTGAAGGGTGCTTGAAACAAGACATGTTCGATAGCGGTTTTGTATCATACATTACCTCACAATAAACACATAGTTATTAATATTAAATATAATCTGCGCCTTTTTGACTTTCAATCATGCGTAGGGTAATATTAATGTACTATACGGGAAATAGATGTCTGTATGTATCTTTTTGTGAAAAAGTAGGAGTATTCATATGGAATTGAGCGATATATTTTTGATGCAAAAGCAAGGATTAAGGCGGAAACTTGTGATCTCTTTTTCACTGATGTCGATAGTCCCGCTTCTTGTAATTCTTTATTTCACAGTGAATTATGTCTTTGTGGAACCATCTAATCTGCTGCAGGGATCTATTATCATATTATTGACGTTGTGGATAGCGATTCTTGGTTTTATTATTATAAGGCGAATGGTTATGCCTGTTATCAATCTCGCCGCTGAGACACAGGAAGTTGCTAAAGGGAACTATGAGGCGCCGATTACTATTAAGCGTGATGATGAACTTGGTATTATTGCTGAAGTTGTAGATATGCTAAGGGAACGCATGATAGGCTATGTGGACGAGCTTAAGCGTTATGGTAGAACGACTACCGTATTAAACAGTCAGATACGAGATAAAGTTTCAACACTGGCAAATATTATCCAGACAGGCGAGTTGGTTACAGCCGGTTCTGGGTTTGATGAAGTTTTAGGTTTTGTTGCGGAGAAACTTACGGATGAGTTAGAGGGAAGCTATGTCGGGATATTTGTTAAAGAGGACAAAGGAAGTTACGCTACAAGAAGTTTTGTTAATAAATCAGGGAAAAATGTATCTTTTCATGAGATACTGAAAAAGCTATCTCTTTTAGAGAAATCTTTTTCGGAAGATGAAAAATTTGCTTATATGGATTCACGCCCATTGCTAAAACATTGGCAAATCGAGCTTCGGGAAGAGATGAATCTAGTAAATGCATTGTTCTATCCGATGAAGTCAGGTGAGAGGATTGTTGGTATGATAATGTTGGGAAATTTTGCTCCCGGGCATGAATTTAATGCCGATTATGTGCAGGTCATGCAGGCATTTGAAAAGATACTTATTGTTGGATATCAGGTCAGTAAAATTTTCGCGGAGAAAATAACCGATGTTTTGGATGTTGTAACGGGACTTCCATCTCGGGATTCTTTTGAGAATAAATTGAAAGACGAGATTAAACGAGCGGCTTTTTACCAAAGGGCTTGCTCTCTTATCCTTCTCGGAATTGATGATTTTTCGGCATACTCTGAAAAACAAGGTGAAGCTAAGGCCGAAGAGCTTTTAATACGGGTAGCAAAGCTTGTGCCGGGACTATTGTCTCCTGTTGTTAAGGTCGCGCGTTTTGGTGATAGTGAATTCGGAGTTATTTTGCCGGAAACTAACAAGAGAGAAGCTATCAAAGTCGCGGAAAACATTCGTGGACATGTGGCGGAAATGCAGTTATCGACAGACGCTAGCGACCGAGTTACAGTTAGCGCGGGTGTGGGTGAAAATCCCATTGATGGTGTTGATGCCTCTTCTATCATAGCAAAAGCTACTGATAATTTGACGAAGGCAATAGGGCAGGGGAAGAATATGGTTCTAGGAGAATAGCAACGAAATAAAAAGGAGACGACATGGACGATCGTATAAAAAAAATGTTGGTTAAAATGCCCGAAAATAATGCCTCAGATCTGCATATTACCGCGAATGCGCCCATGCACT
The DNA here is from genome assembly GCA_964482475.1 of uncultured Planctomycetia bacterium. Classification (GTDB taxonomy): domain Bacteria; phylum Omnitrophota; class Gorgyraeia; order Tantalellales; family Tantalellaceae; genus JAHJBY01. Next base: position 12,872 of record CAYZXR010000005.1, read on the forward strand.
ATAGGATTAATAGCGATCTTGTTGTTGCGGAAGATCAGATTTTGACACCTGGTGAGGTTAGGGAACTTACTTATAGTCTGATGACTGATGAGCAAGTGGTTCGTTTGGAAAAAGATAAAGAGTTGGATTTCTCTTTTTCTATCAAGGATGTCGCTCGATATAGGGTAAACGTGTATTATCAACGTGCATTCATAGGGTGCGCGATTAGAATGATCCCGGTTGAAATCCGTACTATTGGCGATTGTGGGTTGCCCGGTGAAACGATTCAAGGTTTTTGCAAGGCGCATCAGGGGTTGGTACTTGTAACAGGGGCTACCGGCAGTGGGAAATCTACAACATTGGCGGCAATGGTGGATGAGATAAATTGTACCCGAAAATGTCACATTGTTACGGTAGAGGATCCGCTGGAGTTTATTCATGAAAACAAGCTTGCTGTCGTGGATCAGCGCGAGGTGGGGTTTGATACACATTCTTTTGGTGACGCGTTAATGCGCGTGTTGAGGCAAGATCCGGACGTTATTCTGATCGGAGAGTTGCGAGATTTTGAGAGCATTCAACAGGCCTTGATGATAGCGGATACAGGACATCTTGTTCTGGCGACACTGCATACCGCAGATAGTGTTCAGACAATAAATAGGATAGTTGATGTTTTTCCGGCGCATCAGCAGCGACAGATACGATCACAATTATCTTTTGATTTGCTTGGCATCATTTCGCAACAGTTGGTTAATACTGCTGATGGCAAGGGGAGAGTTCTTGCCGCTGAGCTCTTAGTGGCTACGGCTCCTGTGCGGGCAATGATACGCGATGAGAAAACTCACCAGATATATTCAACGATTCAGACATCACAAAAGTTTGGGATGAGAACTATGAATCAATCACTTACGGAACTCTATCTATCAAAAGTTATAACGTTTGAAGACGCGCTGGCGAGGTCTTTGGATCCTGGAGAACTTAAAAATCTAATTGAACATACCGTTTGACTAGACGAATATTGAAATGGGAGGCAATGCCGTGGTATTGAAAAAAAGGATTGACGAAAGACTCGGAGAAATATTACTGAAACAAGGAACAATATCGAAAAATCAGTTGAAACAGGGTCTTGAATTTCAGCAGACAGGTGGTGGACTTCTGGGAGAGATACTTATCAATCTAGGCTATGTCAGTGAACAGGAGATTGCGCAAGCTGTTGTATCTCAGTACGGCTTCCCTTTTATGATGGTTGAGAATTATACGCTTAATCCGGAAGCGGCGAAGCTTGTCCCGGAAAATGTCGTACGTCAATACAGAATATTGCCGGTGGATGTTATAGGGGATATTCTTGTAGTTGTGATGCCGAACCCTCTCAATTCAAGTGCGATTGAAGATGTGGAAATGTTAGCAAAGAAAAAAGTTCAGGTATTTATCGGTATAATCTCATCGATAAATGAAGCTATAAATAAACTTTATGCGCAGCAATTAACTGACGAGGCGGAGTAAAAGTGAAAATGGCATTGTCGCTGACAGATAAAGCGTGTGATCTGCTGATCGAAAAAAAATTAATCTCGCTTGAAAATTTAAAAGAAGCAAATGTTATCTACAGCGAACATGGTGGAAAGTTAACGGACATTATTCTTAAAATGAATATTGTTGACAGGGAACACATCTTGGCGGTTTTAAGTGAGGCTTCAGGATTTCCTCCCGTAAATATGTCTCGAATTCAAATAGAAAAAGACATTCTTAGCCTTATCCCGAGTCGAGTTTCAAAGATGTACCAAGTTTTACCTCTTTCTCGTATTGGTAAATATCTTACTGTTGCGATGGTGGATCCATCAAACATTTTTACACTTGATGATTTGAAGGCTGTAACCCGAATGAAGATTATACCTGTACTGGTAGACAAAGATGATATGCAAGACGCCATCACGAATTGTTATGAAAAATCCGCCGATGAAGAAATATCCCAGTTGGTTGATGGAATGGCGACCGCCCAGTTGGAAATGATCGATGACAAGGAAGAAGAAAAATTATCATCGAGCGATCTTCTGAGGGTGATGGGGGAAGCTCCGGTTGTGAGATTGGCTAACCTGATAGTCAGTCAAGCTGTTATTGAACGAGCGAGTGATATCCTGATTGAGCCTATGGAGAATAACTTTCGGGTTAGATATCGAATAGATGGAGTACTTCATGTGCGTCATACTCCTCCCAAAAAATATCACAGGGCTATTATTTCACGACTTAAGGTAATGGCGGATCTTAATATAGCTGAAAGTCGGTTGCCTCAGGATGGACGTTTTCAGCTGCGGGCGGATGATCGACGCGTTGATTTCAGACTTTCTATTATTCCGTCTGTTTTAGGAGAGAAGGCAAGTCTTAGAGTTCTTGACCGGCAGCAGGTAATGGTGGATATAGAAAAGCTTGGATTGTGCAAAAGAGACCAAGACGTTATTTGTGAAGCGGCTGAAACTCCTCACGGTATGATTTTGGCATGCGGACCGACGGGATCCGGAAAAACGACCACCCTTTATTCGATTTTGGATTATGTCGATACTCCCGGGAAAAATCTAGTAACAGTTGAAGATCCAGTTGAATTTGAGTTGAAAGGTATAGGACAAGTTTCTGTGAATAACGCGGTCGGTCTGACTTTCGCGAGTTGTTTGCGTTCAATATTGAGGCAGGACCCTGATGTTGTTATGATCGGGGAGATCAGAGATTTTGATACAGTTGATATAGCTATTAAGTCCGCGTTAACCGGGCATCTGGTCTTGAGTTCATTGCACACAAGTACAGCCTCAGGCTCTGTCGTCCGATTGATTAATATGGGAGTTGAGCCATTTCTTATCGCTTCGTCAGTCATTCTTGTTGTTGCGCAAAGGTTGCTTAGGATGATTTGTCAGGAATGTAAAGAGGCATATACACCGGCGGCTGATGTAGTTGAAAAATATGGGCTTCAGGATGCGAATGGTAAGGCCCCAACATTATACAGACCTGTTGGTTGTAAACGGTGTTCCAATTCCGGATATCGCGGAAGATCTGTTATTGTTGAGAACATGCGTATAACGCCGGCTATTAGAGAACTTTTATTTCAACATGCCGGAGAAGCGGAGATCCGGAGGATGGCAAGGGATGAAGGAATGGTTACATTGCGGGAAAATGGGATCGAACGAGTTTTAAAAGGGGAAACTGCTCTGAATGAGGTCATTCGAATTACAGCGGAGGATAGGAACGAGTAATCTTGAAATATGAAAATACCTACACAAAAAGACATAGCTGATGCTCTTTTCAAAAGAGGACTGATCAAAAAAGACGATCTGGAGGAGATGTTAAAAAACATCAAAACCGGAGGTGGAGGCGATTTTATAAAAGCACTCTTTGAGAGCGGAGCGGTTAAGGAGAAAGATCTCTTGATGATTTTGAGCTTGGAGACAGGGATTCCACCTGTCGATCTTTCAAGAGTCAGACTTGATGATGAGGCGATGGCGTTGGTGCCGGAAAAGATCGCGAAAAAGTACAATGTCATTCCGTTGTCACGCGTAGGGGATAATTTAATTCTGGTAGTTTCTGATCCTGCTGATATTTTAGCAGTTGACGATGTAAAAACTGTTAGTAAATGCGATGTGCACATTGTTCTTGCAGCGCGACAGGATATACAATCTGCGCTTAAGAGGTATTTTTCTCAAGGAGATAGTGGAGTCTCAAACATCATTGATGCCGATCAAGACGGGGAACATACGATCGAGGTTTTTGAGAAACATGAAGGTTTTGAGAATTTGGATTACGCGGAAGACAGTGACGCGGCTCCTGTTGTAAAAATGGTCTCAGTTATAATAAGTGAAGCCATTAGAAAAAGGGCAAGTGACATACATATTGAACCACAGGAATATTCCTTGAGAGTTAGATATCGTATTGATGGCGAGCTTCATGATGTTTTTGATTTACCTAAAAAATACCAAAACGCGGTTTTGGCTAGAGTTAAAATTATGTCAACTCTGGATATTACTGAAAACAGGATTCCACAGGACGGGAGGTTTCGGGTCAAAACGATGGGGAAAGAAGTCGATTTTCGCGTATCAGTATTACCGACGGTTTTTGGGAATAAAATTGTAATGAGGGCCTTAGATAAGGGTAATCTTTCTGTGGGGCTTGAGTCTTTGGGGTTTTTGCCAGCGCCTCTGGCGGACTTTAAAAAGGCACTTGAAGTTCCTTTTGGAATAATTCTTGTGACAGGTCCTACAGGAAGTGGTAAATCTACCACGTTATATTCAGTTCTGAATAAACTAAATGTTCCCGAAAAGAACATAGTAACGGTTGAAGATCCAGTTGAATATCAAGTTGAGGGGATAACTCAAATGGCCGTTCGACAAGATATCGGATTGAATTTTGCCTCTGGACTGAGATCAATTCTTAGGCAGACTCCAGATGTTATTATGGTTGGGGAAATAAGAGATCATGAGACAGCTGATACCGCGATAAAATCATCTCTCACCGGGCATATAGTGTTGAGCACGCTACACACGAATGATTCGGTAGGCGCGATAACTCGTCTTATAAATATGGGAGTTGAACCATTTTTAGTCGCATCAAGTTTGATTATGGCTTGTGCCCAGAGATTGTTAAGGAGAATATGCGAGGACTGTAAAACCGAAATTTCTATTCCTGCTGATGTTCGGGCGAATCTGGAAGCAAAATATCCTGAGGTTAAAAAAATTGATAAGTTTTATGAGGGGAGAGGTTGCTCGAAATGCAACAATACGGGGTATTTAGGTCGACTTGGTACCCTGGAGACACTTCTCATGGATGACGAGATACGTGAATTGGTAACCTCCGGTGGATCTGAAGAAAAAATTAAAGAATACTTGAGATCGAAGAATTTTAAGACATTACGCGAAAATGCTATAACCAAGATGTGTAAAGGATGGACGACGCTTGAAGAAGTGCTAAGGGTTACCTAAAGTTTCATCGTAGTTAATAATAACTTGAGAGGATAAAAATGGCAAAATTTGTTTATACAGCAAAGAACTCGGATGGACGGACTGTAAAAGGGAATGTTGGCGCTAATGATAAAAAACAGGCGCTGGAACTTCTTCGGGAAAAAAAACTTTTAGTTTTAAAATTAGAGGAATCCGTCGCGGGGAAGTCTTTCTTTGCGTCCATGAATAAGAAAAAGGTTACGTTAGATGATCTCGTAGTTTTTTTTAGACAGCTGGCAACTATGATCGATGCCGGTATTCCGGTGGTCATGTCTCTTGATATTTTGATAGATCAAGCGGAAAATCTGACGATGAAGGAAGTATTGACGGAAGTAAGAGACTCTGTTAATACAGGTTCAAGCCTTTCGGACGCAATGGTCAGACATTCCGAAGTATTTAGCGCTCTTTTTGTGAACATGGTTCGTGCGGGCGAATCCAGTGGAACACTTGATGAAATACTTGATAGGGTGGCGACATATATTGAGAAAACAAGCGCGCTTCAAAAAAAGGTAAAGTCCGCTTTGATCTATCCCGCTGTGGTCTCGGGGATGGCTATTCTTATCACCCTTGTTCTGATATTAAAAGTTATCCCGGTTTTTAAGGATATTTTTTCCGGGTTTGGGGCAAAACTTCCGGGTCCTACCGAATTCCTGATTAATCTTAGCGATTTCATGCGTTCTAACTTTATTCTTATGGTGATCATAATTGCAGCACTTGTGGCCGCCTTTAAATGGTACATTAGTACACCCCGTGGGAGGCTTATTGCAGATATGGCTCAACTGAAAGCTCCTGTTTTTGGTGTTTTGCTGAAAAAGGTAGCCATCAGTAAATTTAGTCGTACCTTAAGTACTCTAGTGAAAAGCGGCGTTCCCATATTAGCATCGTTGGAGATAGTGGCGAAAACTTCAGGAAATCTTGCTATCGAACGTGCCATTGACGATGTTAAGGATAGTGTAAGGGACGGAGAAAGTATAGCGGCTCCTCTGGAGCGAAGTAATATTTTTCCCTCCATGGTCACGCGAATGATAGCCGTAGGGGAAAAAAGTGGACAACTTGAAAAAATGCTTACGAAAATCGCTGATTTTTATGATACGCAGGTAGACGCTGCTGTTGATGGGCTGACAAGCTTGATAGAACCATTAATAATCGCGTTTTTGGGTATTGTAATCGGAAGTGTTGTTCTGTGTATGTTTTTACCAATTTTCAAGATATCTACTGTGGTGAATTTTTAACCCAAATAAAGACAACTATTTATATTCTTTACGTAATTTGCAATTGGATATAGCGATGGTATACTATCTTATGAGGGGAATATCCCTCAAATTTGTTTATAAAGGAGGTGATTAAAATGAAGCTGAGAAAAATGTTGGGAGAAAGAGGTTTTACGCTTGTTGAAATTATGATCGTTGTTGCAATTATAGGTTTATTGGCGGCTGTAGCTATCCCGAACTTTATGAAGGCTAGGGAAAAGGCTTTGACCAACGCATGTATAGCTAACCTGAAGCAGGTTGACGGAGCGACGACTCTGTATCACTTGGATGAAGGTTCTGCTGCTACTGCGGTTTCTGACCTGGTAACTGCGTACATACGTAGGGAACCTGAGTGTCCGGCTGGACCAAGTACAACGTACGCTATTGGTTCTGGTACTTCGGAACCGACGTGTCCGAATATTGCGACGCTTACAGATCATCATCTTTGATCTGTGATTGTGCAAGTGTAAAGAAAAAGACAGGACTTATGTCCTGTCTTTTTTTATGTGTACTCACGGGGAAATGAAAAATGTAGGGGCGGGTTCTAAACCCGCCCTCGATATGTTCAGGGCAGATTTGAATCTGCCCCTACTATTTAATTGTTTTGGATTTCGTTGAGCAGATCGAACGCGGGTTTGAAATTGGGGTCATTTTTCAGAGCTTTATGAAGATAGTCAATGGCTTCAGTGTCCATCTCACTTTCATGGAAAAGATAAGCCAAGTTATAGTAGGCGACTGTTTTTTTAGGGTAAAGCTGAGTAGCCTCCAGGTATTGCCTGGCGCCTTCTTGTGTTTTACCAAGTCTCGTGTAGGTGGTTCCAAGGTTTAAAAGCACGTTATAATCGTAAGGGTTCACTACTTTTGCCCGTAGCGCCGTTTTCAAAGCTTTTTGATAATCTTCCATGCTTATATATGTCGCAGTTAGGAGCATTAGGGCCTCCCTATGTGACGGGTTTATTTTAAGAGCTTTCTTAAGATAGTTGATACCTTTTTTATTGTTTTTTTGCGCAAAGGAAACAAAGGCAAGACCAAGATACCCGTTGGCATAGGAAGGGTTAATTCCTATGGCTGTTTGAAAATCAGTGCGTGCTTCTTTGATGTTATCAGCGGCGAATTCCAGGCGACCTTTTGTATACCAGGGCATGGGGTCATGACGATTTAATTCGGCGTAGCGAGCTGCGATCTCAAGTGCCTGTTTTTCCTCTCCTTTTCTAAAGGTCGAAACTGCTTTGTAGTGCAAGGCGGCTCTATCTTCTCCGGAGTGCTCAAGTATTCTGTCACTTAAGGAAGAATCTTCTCTCCAATATTCATTTTGCTGAATGGTTACAATGGAAAAAGTAAATACACCTATGGTAATTAGACTGACGGCAAAGACCTTGCCAAAATTACCGCTTGATTTATAGAGACCGCTAATGGCTAATGCCTCAAAAAAGAACAGACCATAGGATGCGACGTACATCCAGTGTTCGGCAAATACTCGAAAATAGTGCACAACAAAAAACAGGGGAAGAAGAGAGATGAAGAAGAATGCAAGTGAATACGCGATCTGTTTACGATTGTTCTTAAGGCAATAGATTAAAATTGATATTGATGTGCCAATTGCTATGTAAAAAGTAAGCATGTTTCCGGTGTCACTCACAGAGCGTCTCATGTATGAACCTAACGGTATGATCCCGAGGGTGAAAAACTCCTTTAGCATTCTTAAGTAATCACCGAGATTTTGGAGAAATGCGGAATATCCGATTAGCGTTCCATATCGATTACCAAAAAAATAGTGATGGCAGGTGGCGTAAGAAATGGCTACAAGGAAAAGTGGAACATGGCACCATGACCGATTGTTACGAGTACGCCGCAATAATACGAGATCTGTCAACAGTATTAAGATGGGAATTATGAGCGCGATTTCCTTGCTGAGGAGAGCCGCTACAAAAAATAAAGTACTTCCCGCCAGATACGCTGTTTTTTTTCGCTCGCGAAATAAAACAAAACATAGGATTGATAAAAACGCGAAGAGAAATAATAGAAGATCAGCCCTTCCGGAAATGTATGAGACAACTCCAGCATGAGCAGGATGAACGGCAAAAAAAATGGCAGTAAGGAGCGCTATTGGATTGCGGCCGGTGAGCTTTTTTGTAAGAAAAAACGTACAAACTGCGTTCAGAAAGTGCAACAGAATGCTTGTAAGATGAAATCCAAAGGGGTTTATTCCCCAAGTGCGATAATCTATTGCGTAGCTAAGCATCTGCAAAGGACGATAGTATATAGTAAAAGCGCCACTGGAGTTGGCAATATCCTGTTTAAAAATATAGAGGGACGACAGAGGGGCGCGAAGAATAGGATTTCGTTCGATCAAAAATTGATCGTCCCAAATAAATCCCGCAGATAATGTGCTGGTGTAGCAAATTGCCACCGCGGCAAAAATAAGCAGAATAGCTATAAAAGTCGCGCGTCGTTCCATATAAATAACGTTATCATGGAAAACACAGGAAGGCAAGATTTATAGTGAATAGTGAATAGTGGGGTAGGGGCACGGCATGCCGTGCCCTGTGCAAGTGAATGGTGAATCGTAGGGGTGGGGTATCTCTATATCTATTGTGATATTACTACGGGGAACCTTCTAATGGCTTTGAGAACCAAACGGTTTTCCCCCCGTTGATAGGGGGGGTGCGAGTCAAAACGTCATCCCGGAATTCCGAACGAAGTGAAGGAATATCCGGGATCATGGCACGATATTTTTAGTGGATCCCAGATCGTCTTGTTGGCCGTCCGGGATGACTATCTTCGTTTGATGGTTGTATGTCAACAAGGATCTTACAGTCGCATGAATTGAAGGAGATGGATAGTGAAAACGCAAGTGCCTATCGTCACGCGTGTGAATCTGAGAAACTGGGTACGAAGTGGGGCTGTCTTCGATGTCAATATTTTGTAGAGACCCTCAATAACGAGGAAAATGCCCGCAAAGAACGCGAACCAGTCGACTGTAAATTCCGCAAAGTTGGAATCAAAAAGCTCGCAAATCGTCATAAAACCGGCGAAGCAAATTGCTGTCAAGAGGATTATCCAGTAGATCTTTTTCATAATGCATGAAATGTATCACAAAATTGGTGTTATTGCAAGTGCATTTTGTAGAGGGAGCAGATGTAGGGATTCTTTATCTATGTTTCTTGCAAAATCGGTCGATTGTATTATAATATTGTATAATAGTATGGAGTCAGGAGGGGATTAATGCTCAGGGAACCAGTTGTCGCAGGACGTTTCTATCCAGGAGACCGGAGGTCTCTTGAATCGGAGATTGCAGAGATGATACCGCAGGATGTGGATAAAATAGATGCGATTGGTGCGGTGGTACCGCACGCGGGGTATATGTATTCAGGAAGCATCGCGGGGAAAGTGTATGCTCGATTGAAACAGAAAGATACATACATCATTTTGGGGCCAAGTCATACGGGGTTAGGGGCGAAATTTGCGCTGAGTGATGATTCTTGGCGTACGCCGATGGGGACATTGAGGGCCGATACTGTGGTTATTGAGTCTTTATTGGAAAATTCCGGTCTTTTACAAATAGATAGGGAAGGGCATACAGGTGAGCATGCGATAGAAGTTCAGCTTCCGTTTTTGCAAATGACATTCCCTGAATCATTGATAGTCCCAATAACGGTTCAGTGTGATAACTATGTTGAATTGTCGGAAGTCGCGCATGCGATTGCTTCATCGGTGAAAGATACTGAGAAAAAAGTTATGATCATTGCTTCCAGCGATATGACGCATTTTGAACCTCGGTCTACGGCTGGGGTTAAAGATCAAATGGCCTTAGATAAGATGCTGGAGATTGATCCAGAAGGGCTTTTAGAGACGGTTACAAGGAAAGGCATATCGATGTGCGGGGTTCTTCCCGTAGTGCTGATGTTGGGTGTTGCGAGGGATCTGGGGGCAGTTCGAACTGAGTTAGTGGAATATTCTGATAGTGGTGAGGTGACAGGGGACGTTTCTGATGTTGTCGGTTATGCGGGCATTATTGTTAGTTAATAGTTGTTAATTTTTATAGGTAGGGGCGCCCCTTGTGGGTGTCCTGGATAAGTGAATTGAGGGGTTTTTATATGAGACTGTTGAAAAAGAGGATGATTACTTTGGCTCTCGGCGGCGGAGCTGCTCGGGGACTTTGTAATGTTGGTATTCTTAAACAGCTTGAGAATAATTTTGGGACAAAGAAAATGCCGTTTGATATGATGGTTGGCAGCAGTATTGGGGGTCTAGTAGGCGCGGCATATTGTTTGGGTGTGCCGATTCAAGAAATTGAGAAAGCGGCACTTACTGTTAGCTCTTCACGACTTGTAGATTTTTCACTTAATTCAACCGGTGTTTTGAAAGGTGAAAAGCTTGAAAAAATCATTAAAACAATGTTGGATGGTAAAGGGTTTAAAGATTTTCAGATACCATTTGCGGTGACAACAACTGACATTCAGACGGGTGAGGAATTAGTGCATACTTCTGGGGATCTTGTTAAACTTGTTAAGGCTAGTTGTTCGTGGCCGGGGTTTTTCTCATCAACAAAGATAGATGGAAGATTGCTTGCCGATGGTGGAATACGCAATTCCGTTCCGACAAAAGCCGCGTACGCTATGGGTTCAAGTTTTGTTGTGGCTACCAATCCGGGTTTTGCAATATCAGATGAAAAGATAGATAACGTTTTTAAGGCATTAGTTCAGTCAATACAGATAATGGGTGCGGAACTTAATGAATATCAGGCTGAAATAGCGAATGTTGTTATAAAACCTGAACTTAAGAATGTACATCAGTTTGATTTTGATAAGGCGCAATACATTATGGATCAGGGAGAGCAGGCGGCACGTGATTGTATGGAAGAACTTAAGCGTAAGTTGTGGTTTCATACGTTGACCGGGTAAAGGAAGGAGCGCTGTTGAAGAAAAAAGTCTTATTAGCTTTAAGGATATTTGTAAGTTTTGGTTTGCTCGGTGGCCTGATATGGTTCATGAGAAAAGATGCGAAGAGTATTTTGGATACGATAACAGCCTGTGATAAACGCTATATTGTCGCGGCGCTAGGTGTCTTTGTCTGTAATTCAGCGGCGTTGGCATATCGCATGAAAATAGTTTTTCATGGGGAGAATCTTGATATTAGTTTTAAGGAGTCAATGCAACTAACTTATTTGGGGTATTTTTTTAACAATTTCATGCCGACTGCAGTAGGTGGTGATATTGTGAAGGCTCATCTTTCCGTTAAGAGCAGGGAAGATAGAATGCGATCATATGCAAGCGTGATGATGGACCGGCTTATAGGACTTTCTTCTTTTCTAATTCTTGCTGCTGTAGCGCTTTTGGTTGACGGTGGAAGGTTTCAGGCTCTATTCATTAAACCTATAGTTTTTTCTCTTTTGGCTCTGGGTTTGGTTCTTTTTGTTGTTATTACGCATGAAAAAATGGCATTGAAGATAGAAAGATTTTTCGGTAGAGTGAAAATGGGCAAGCTGGGTGACCGGCTGGAGTCGCTTTATAAAATAGTCCATGATTATCGCAACCGGACATCTGTTGTTACAAAAGCACTGGTTGTATCGTTGCTTTCTCAAAGCCTCTATTTTGTCACAGTTTACATGTTTTTTCGATCTTTAGGGGTATCAATACAGTTGGGAAACATTTTTCTGGTAATGCCGGTGGTTACTTTTATTAGTATGATACCGTCAATAGGAGGGTTGGGGGTGAGGGAAGGCGCGATGCTTGCGTTCTTTTCCCCGATCGTGGGAAGGGATTCCGCTTTTGCTGTTAGTATCCTTCTTCTTTTTGGACTTTTCTTTATAAGTTTTGCGGGAGGTTTTATATACCTTCATTGGATGATTTTTAAAAAAAGGAGTACCGATGACCAAACTATTGGTGATACACGGTCCGAATCTTGATCTTCTAGGGAAGAGAGAGAACGATATTTACGGAACCGCTACAATCGAAGATATTAATGCTGAGATATCACGTGTAGCCGCGAAAGAGGGGGCCGATTGTGAGTTCTATCAATCAAATCATGAAGGTGATATTGTAGATAAAATCCGGGATTGCAAGGCTGAAGGGATACTGATAAACCCCGCGGCGTATACACATACCAGCGTGGCGATACGGGACGCGGTGAGCGCGAAAGATATTCCGGTTGTTGAGGTCCATCTTTCCAATATTTACGCGAGAGAGGAATTCAGACATAAGTCGCTTGTCGCGCCAGTAGTTACAGGGCAGATTAGCGGGTTTGGTCGTGATAGCTATTGCCTAGGATTGAAAGGCCTTATGTCTATTATTGAAAACAAGAAGGATGCGTCTAAATGATGAAGGCTCTCTTGGATCTGAAATATAAGAAGCGCTTAAGAAAAGCTCGCAACGCGATCGCGAAGTCAGAGATTGATGGTTTACTTGTTAGCAAACAAAAAGATATTGAATATTTGACAGGTTTCTTTTCGGAAGGCGCGATGTTGTATGTGTCGAAGGATGAGTTGCCGATCTATTACATTGATAGCATGAACGAGCATCTCGCACGCAGAGAGCTTTCTAGTGCTGGTGTTGGTGTCTCTTCTGGATGCGTGTTGAAAGAGGTGTCAGGGCATTTGAATAAGAAGAAGGGCCGGAGGGTAGGCATATATAAGGAAAATCTGACGGTTTCGGTTCACTCGAGTTTGTTTTGCTCAATTAAAAATGTGAAAGTTGTGCAGGCACCGGACATCCTCGAGAAAATGCGCATGATAAAGGATGAGGATGAGATCTCGGCAATTCGAGTGGCTTGCCGGGAAACCGCGAGCATATGGAGGGCCGTACGAACAAAAATCGTTCCGGGGCTTACCGAACGGGAAATTGCGCGGATGATTGACACAGAGATAAGGGGTAGAGGATCGGCATTGGCATTTTCCACAATAGCTGCTGTCGGTATGAATACACAGCATCCTCATGCTGTTCCGACAGATTGCCGTCTCAAGTCCGGCGAGCATGTTCTTTTAGATTTTGGGGCGAAGAAGAACGGTTACTGTTCGGACTTGACAAGAATATGGGTGAAGGGTAGAATGAATCGCAAAATCAGGGAGCTGCGGAAATATGTCGATCTTGTTCATGAAGATTCGATTCGTCGGGCGGCACCCGGGATAATGGTTAGATCCCTGGCGAAACGTGTGTCGGAGACCTTTATCGCCGCCGGACTTGGTAAATATGTATATCATGGTCTTGGTCACGGGGTTGGATTGGATATTCACGAATTGCCTTTTTTGAGCAACACATCGACAATAAGGTTGAAAAGAGGTATGGTAATAACGATAGAACCTGGGCTGTATATGCCGGGATTGGGCGGCATAAGAAAAGAAGATACGCTGCTCATAACTTCGAAAGGATGCGAGGTGTTGACAAGATGATAAACGCGAAACAGTTGCGGGCGGGTACCATTATTAAATATAACGATCAACTTCACGAAGTTGTGGAGGCTCAGCACTATAAGCCTGGCAAAGGAGGGGCTTTTGTCAGGTCCAAATTAAGAAATATCACGACCGGATCTATAATTTCCGAGACATTGCGACCAGATGATACATTTGAGCAGATATATATCGAGCAGCAACAAATGCAATTTTTGTATAAGGACGATATGGGGTACTGCTTTATGGATGAAACCACCTTCGAACAAATGCACATATCTGCCGAGAAACTCGGCGGGACCGCAGAATATCTTAAAGATAATATGACCATTACAGCGAATATTTTTGACGGGGATGTCCTTACGGTGACTCCTCCTATTCATGTAGTTATGAAAGTAATTGAGACTGAACCAGGCGCTCGTGGAAACACCGTATCCGGCGCCACTAAACCTGCGACTCTCGAGACTGGTAAAATAGTAAAGGTTCCGCTGTTCGTTGTTGAGGGCGAATCTGTGAAGGTTGATACCAGAACGGGAGAGTATATAGAACGGGCGTAACGGCGGCGAGACGAGAGAAAAGTTAATAACAGACGGGAGTCCCATGAACATTAAGAAAATACAGGAATTGATACAGTTGATGGCGGAGAACGATCTTTCAGAGATCGAGATAGAGACCGAAGGTACCAAAGTGAGGCTTATCAAAAAGTCCGCAGGCGGGGTAGAGCACCAAGTAATTCAAACTATGCCGTTGGCTCAGCACGTTCCAATAGTCGATGCAGGGCCTGTATCAGCATCAGTTGAAGAAGAAAGCAATATGATAGAGGTGAAATCGCCGATGGTTGGTACGTTCTACCGCTCAGCTTCCCCTGAAGATAGTCCATATGTTCAGGTTGGGGACGTTGTGCACAAAGGTGATGTTTTATGTATAGTTGAAGCTATGAAACTGATGAACGAAGTAAAATCCGAATTTGACGGAAAAATTACTGCTATTTCCGTGGGGAATGCCGAAGCCCTAGAATACGGCCAAACCATCTTTATGATCGAACCGGTATAACGTCTCATAACGAAAGGTTGCCATGTTTTCAAAGATATTAATCGCGAATAGAGGGGAAATAGCACTCAGGATAATCCGGGCATGTCGGGAATTAGGGGTGCGTACGGTAGCAGTCCATTCCGAGGCGGATGAAAATTCTCTACATGTGCGTTTTGCCGATGAGGCTGTGTGTATCGGTAAACCGATGGCAAGTAGCAGTTATCTTAATATTCCAAATCTTATAAGCGCCGCGGAGATAACGGACGTTGAGGCCATTCATCCCGGTTACGGTTTTTTAGCCGAAGATGCGCATTTCGCTGAGATATGTGAATCCTGCAATATAGTGTTTATTGGGCCTACACCGGAAAACATTCGCATTATGGGCGACAAAATCACCGCGAAGGCAACAATGATCAAGGCTGGGGTGCCCGTAACACCGGGAAGTAAAGGGCTTATTGAGTCAAAAGAAGAGGCGTTGAAGGAAGCGAAAAGGATTGGGTATCCCGTCATCATAAAAGCTACGGCCGGTGGTGGCGGAAAAGGAATGAGAGTTTGTCATAATGATGTTAGGTTGATAGGCGCGTATATGACGGCTCAGAGCGAGGCTGAAGCCGCATTTGGTAATTCCGCTGTTTATATGGAAAAATACATTGAGAACCCTCGACATGTTGAATTTCAGATCCTCGCTGATGGTAAAGGCGGCGTGGTTCATCTCGGAGAAAGGGATTGTACCGTCCAGAGACGTCATCAAAAACTGATCGAAGAATCACCGTCCATAGCTATAACTGAAGGAATGCGAAAGAAAATGGGCGATGCAGCCGTCAGATGTGCTGAGTCAGTTGGATATAGAGGTGTGGGGACTGTGGAATTTCTTGTTGACGGAAAGAACTTTTATTTTATGGAGATGAACACACGTATACAGGTAGAACATCCGGTAACGGAAATGGTGACAGGTATAGATCTGGTTCAAGCACAACTAAAGGTTGCCGCTGGGCAAGAACTACCTTACAAACAGAAAGATATTAAGTTTGAAGGGTGCGCGATTGAGTGCCGCATTAACGCGGAGGATCCCGAGAACGATTTTTGTCCATGCCCGGGAAAAATAGACTCTCTGTATGTTCCCGGAGGTCGAGGTGTACGAGTTGATACTCATGTGTACTCGGGGTATTCAATTCCACCATTCTATGACTCGATGATCGCGAAGCTTATAACACACGCTCCGACACGAAAAGAAGCGATAAATATAATGCTGCGTGCTCTTGATGAATTTGTTATCGAGCCGACCAAAACCACGATCGATTTCCATCGAAAGGTGTTGATGGATGCTGACTTTGAAAGTGGAAACATCTCCACGCATTATATTGAGAAATTTTTTCCAAAAACAGATAGTTAGTGAACAGGGGGGGGCGTCATGGCATTTATTAGGAAGATAGTGTCACTATTTTTTGCGATCCTATTTTTTGCGGTAGGAGCGGTACTTGTTCTAGTAGCCTCCGCGGTGATTCCGGCGGAAGATTGGGTAGGGATAATCTCGAACATTACCGAGTCGATAGCCTATCAGGTAACACTCGGAAGCTTCGGAATTATTTTGATAGTAACCGCTCTCGTGCTTCCTTTTCGAGTGGCAAAAAATACTCGCCTTCGACGTCAAATTACTTTTCAAAATCCCGATGGTGAAGTGACGATTTCCATAATCGCGATTGAAGAGTACATTTACCGCCTCGCGAAAGAAATAGCAGGGATAAGTAACGTAAAAGCTCGTGTTTCGTTCGGCCGTAATGGGATAAATATTGTAAGCGATGTAACAATTGACGCAGGGGCGAACATTCCTAAACTGACTGAAGAAATTCAAGCCGATATTAAGAATAAAGTTAAAACAATGCTTGGGGTTGAAGAACAAATTAATATGGTAATGCGTGTAAATAAAATTACCGGACGATTGCCGTCTGGTGAGGCACAACCCGAAGAGGCGATTGAATCGCCTCAAGATGTACCTTTTAGATAGGTGGGAGATATGGATAAAATAGAGCAGATTAAGAAAATATTCGAAGAAAGCATTAGGGTTAAAAATGATTTTTTAAACGATGCTGAAGGGGTTGCTGTTGTTGCGGAAGCAGCCGAAGCGATATCCGGCTGCTTGAAAAAAGAGGGGAAGGTTTTAGTTTTCGGTAATGGTGGCAGTGCCGCGGATAGTCAACATATGGCGGCGGAATTAATGGTACGCTTTGAGAAGGAAAGAAAGGCTCTGCCTTGTATAGCGCTCAATACTAACACTTCGAATATAACGGCGGCGGCTAATGACTATGCGTTTGAAGGAATATTCAGCAGACAGATAGAGGCTTTGGCCAGACCGAATGATATAATTGTAGCGATATCTACAAGCGGTAATTCTCCAAACGTTCTTGAGGCTGTCCGGACATCAAAAGAAATGGGCATTCCTGTTATAGCCCTTACCGGGAGAAATGGCGGGAAACTGGCCTCATTGGCTGATATTTCGCTAATTGTCAAGGACGGTAATACTGCCCGGGTGCAGGAGACGCATATCTTGATTATTCATGCGTTGTGTAAACTAGTTGAAGAGGCTCTATGACCGTAAAAATCAGGCAATGGGTCGAACTGAAAGAGACGGTACTTGTCGCTAAAAAAAATGGGAAGACTGTCGGGTTTACCAACGGATGTTTTGATCTTTTGCATGTGGGACATGTGCAGTATCTGCAGGCCGCAAAAAAAGAATGTGATATTCTTGTTATTGGTGTAAATAGTAACGATTCCGTTCGTAGATTAAAAGGAGAAAACCGACCTGTTAATGACGAATTGGCGAGAATGAAAGTGCTAGCCGCATTGGAGTGTGTGGATCTTCTGACGCTTTTTAACGAGGACACTCCTTTTGAACTTATCAAATCTTTAACACCAAATATATTGTTTAAAGGCGGAGACTGGACCGAGGACTCTGTTGTTGGGGCGCAGTATGTAAAGGACAATGGGGGTAAGGTAAACATTATTCCTTTTGTGGATGGGTTCTCGACGACGGCTACTATAGAGAAGATGAAAGACGCAGGAAGATAATCCCAAATGGACTTTAGGGGCGGGTCCTAACCCCGCCCTTAACGTGAAGAAATAAAGACAACAGGATGGATGAAAAATCATGGATACGGGTGTATACAGGATAATAGACGCAAATCTAAATCGGGTAATGGAAGGTGTCCGGGTATGTGAAGATATTATTCGTTTCTCTATAAATGATGAAGGATTAACTTTACAGTTAAAGGAACTCCGGCATAATGTTTTTGCTGCGATCAAGGATTTGCGCAACGAGCATCTTGAAGAACTCGTCACCTCAAGAGATACAGAACGCGATGTGGGGACGGGAAGCACAGACTCCGAAAAGACTAGAGATGATATCGCGGATTTATTTTTGGCTAACACTCAGCGCGGTAAGGAGTCTCTACGCGTGTTAGAAGAAGTGCTGAAGTTATTTGATAGCGAATTGTCTCAGAGGTTTAAAGGATTTCGCTTTAAGCTTTATGAAATCGAAAAACAAGCGGTTAAAAAGATCAGACATAATGTTTCGAAATAGCAGTTTTATCAATGCAAAAAGACAGAAAGGCGGAAAAACGATACAATGATAAAAGTTTCGGGAAAGGTTATAGCAAAAGCAGCGCGGATTGAAGATGCGTCTGTGAAAGAAATAAAGAAAGGTGTGGCCGATGGTAC
Source organism: uncultured Planctomycetia bacterium (assembly GCA_964482475.1). Taxonomy (GTDB): domain Bacteria; phylum Omnitrophota; class Gorgyraeia; order Tantalellales; family Tantalellaceae; genus JAHJBY01. The sequence goes on from CAYZXR010000005.1 coordinate 31,201, forward strand.
GGTTGTTGTGCTAAAAAACCGTCTGCGTGAATTTACTCGACCCTGTGCGGTTGGAAAAGGTATGACAACAAAAGTAAACGCGAATATAGGTTTATCGTCGGGTAACTCTAGTGTCGCGCTTGAGATAAAAAAGATGAACGTGGCGGTCAGTGCCGGAGCGGATGCGATAATGGATCTTTCCACAGGGCCGTCTATTAAGAAACTTCGAAAGAAGATACTTGCAGATTGTGCGGTTCCTGTTGGGACAGTTCCGGTTTATGACCTGGCTTGTTCCGGAGGGAAAGAATTTCGTGATCTGAGGGATGACGACTTCATCGACGTGTTAAAAAAACAAGCTGATGAAGGGGTGGACTTTTTTACTATTCACGCGGGTATAACGATAGATGCCGCGCATTTTGCCGCAAGGAAGCCTCGAATAATAGATATTGTGAGTCGTGGGGGGTCATTACTTGCTTCCTGGATGCTTACGAACGGACGGGAGAATCCATTCCTGACGCAGTTTGACAAGGTGATTGAAATAGCGAAGAAATATTCTATCACTTTGAGTCTAGGTGACAGTTTACGTCCCGGTGCAATTCATGATGCTACGGATCATTTGCAAATACAGGAACTTCTTGTTCTTGGAAAGCTTCAGCAAAGAGCTATGGTGAAAGGTGTGCAGGTGATGATCGAGGGGCCGGGGCATATGCCTCTGGATCAGATCGAGACGAATGTTAAACTGCAGAAAAAAATATGTCATGGGTCACCATTCTATGTATTGGGCCCTCTTGTTACCGATGCCGCACCGGGTTATGATCATATTACTTCTGCCATAGGCGGAGCTATTGCCGCATGGCATGGGGCGGATTTTCTATGCTACGTGACTCCGGCAGAACATGTAAAACTTCCCGATATAGATGACGTAAAAAGAGGAGTTATAGCTTCGAAGATAGCCGCGCATGCGGCTGATATTGTTAAGGGGATTCCTTCCGCGGCTAAACGTGACCTTGCGATGTCGAAGGCGCGTGCTAAAAGAGACTGGAAAACGCAGTTTAAGCTATCTCTTGATCCGGAGCTTCCTGAAAAAATGCGTAAGGCATCTACCCCTGAGGAAGAAGACGTATGTACAATGTGTGCCGAATTTTGTTCCATTAAACTTATGGAAGATGGCCGCAAGCAAAGAAGGGCTCGGAAAAAGAAATGACAAAAAGAACAAAAGTTACAGTGATAGGTTCAGTCGCTTTCGACAGTATTGAGACAGACAGAGGAAAGCGGGCAAATGTTCTGGGTGGGTCGGCTACATTCGCGGCTCTCAGCGCGTCGTTCTTTGCGCCTGTGAACCTTATAAGTGTTGTTGGTACGGATTTCCCTGAAAAGCATTTCAAAATGTTTGAGAAGCATGGTGTTAATACGTCTGGTCTCACAAAAAAGAAAGGAAAAACTTTTAGGTGGAAAGGAAAATATGACTCGGATTTTACCCACAGAAAGACATTAAGTGTAGATCTAAATGTTTTTAACGGTTTTCGCCCGGAAATCCCGAAGATAGTGAACGCTAAAGACAATCTGCTGCTTGCTAATATTGATCCTGAACTTCAAGACTGGATATTTAAGAGTATCAAACCTACGGGGTTGGTAGCATGCGATACAATGGATCTTTGGATTAACACCAAACGGCGGGCATTGTTGAAATTGCTGAAAAAAGTAGATCTCCTTCTCTTGAATGATGAAGAAGCTAGGCAACTGTCAGGCGAATTTAATCTTTTGAAAGCCGCGCAAAGTATTGTATCCAGGGGTGTTCGAATGGTTGTGATAAAGAAAGGTGAACACGGGGCGCTTCTTTTTTCAAAGGGTCTTAGTTTTATAGTACCGCCGTTTTTGATACATGGCGTAGTCGATCCGACGGGTGCCGGTGATACCTTTGCGGGTGGCATGTTAGGGTATCTTTCCGGAAAAAAGAAGATTACTGATAGAGACTTGAGAAGCGCATTAGTATATGGTAGTATATTGGCTTCATATACTGTTGAAAAATTCAGTATAGATGGACTTTTGGGCATTTCTCGGAGAGATGTCAATAAACGATATAAATGTTTAGAGCGTATAACGAGGTTTTAGCGAGCGTGGTTCAATGGTAGAACTCCAGCTTCCCAAGCTGGTGACGGGGGTTCGATTCCCCTCGCTCGCTCCACGGTACAAGAACGAATAGTTGAGAAATAATGTTTATTGAACCGGTATTTGGAAAAAAGTTTTTTGGCCGCGAAGAGATCCTTGCGACTTTGCATAAAAGGGTGACGGCGGTTAAGGGTGGATATCGTCAGAATCTTGCCCTTACCGGTCCGATGCTTGCCGGGAAGTCCTCGATCCTGAGACATTTTCTTAAAACTGTAAAATCCACGGATATTTTGCCCGTATATGTTGAGATGGAGGGGGAAAATTTTCGCGCTTTTTGTATGAGATTTATGGCAACCTTGCTTTACCAGTATTTGCGTAGTGAGGGGGAACGTCCGCCTGTTGAACTTGAATCATTACGTGAGACGTGTAAGGAGTCCATTCCAGCTACGGTGCATCAGGTAGACGAAGTCCTACGTTCTTTAGACAGTCGAAAGAAAAACGTCGCTTACGAGAAACTCCTCGATATTACATCTATTTTGAAAGCTGAGACAGGGAAGAAATGTGTAATTGTTCTAGATGAATTCCATAATTTAGCGGGGTTTAATTTAAGAAAACCGTTTCAGGTGTTTGGGAGGTTTATCATGGTGCAGAAAAACACCATGTATATTGTTTCCAGTTCACAAAAGACATTATTAAAAGAGATACTTTCAAGAAAGTTGTCCCTTTTGTTCGGAAATTTTGAAGTTATTGAGGTAAATGGATTTGACAATCAGACTGCGCGGTCGTTCATTGCCGATAAACAGGCTGACATGCCAATTCCGAACGATATAGAAAACTACATAATACAACTTTCTCAAGGTAATCCTTTTTATCTTGAAACGATACTTAAAGGATATGTTCATGCCGCAAAACCAGGCGATGATGGAGTAGAAAAAGAGTCTAAAAAATGTCTTCTTGATTCGTTTTCCGACTTATTGTATGAAGCGAATGGCGTTCTCAATCAATATTTTTCCAATACAATTAATTTTTTTCTGGAGAAAAAAACGCGCAAACAGCTTATTCCTATTCTTCTTTCTTTAGCCAAGGGGAATTCACAGGTTAAGGATATAAAGAAGGATATGGGGAAAGCTGACAGAGAGTTAGGGGCAAAGCTTGAGCAATTGCAGAGTATGGATTTAGTGTATAAAAGTGGTATATTTTACAAGGTGCAGGATAGGCTTTTTGAATTTTGGCTAAAAAACGTTTATGGATTGAAAGCAGATGCGGTGGTTGATGAGATGGATATTAAGTTTCTCGAATTCTGCCGTGTTGTGGATAGCGACTTTCTCGAGTATTGTGAGTTTAATTCCAAAAGTGTGACAGATATAGTAAATATGCTCTTTTCTTCGTTTCATAATGAAATGGTTCGTATAGGAATGCATCAGCGCAAGGTGCCGGTGCTGGATTCAGTTACATCCAAGCAAATCTCAGGTAATACAAATGAGATTACCGGGTACACGAGTGGGAATATGTGGGTATGCCATGTCAAAGAAGGAGACATAGCGGACGAATCGGATGTGGCACTCCTGGCCAGTTATCGGGCTGATAACGAAAGCTCAAAGATTGCGAGAAGGATTATGATGCCGCTTAATGGTATCGAAAACAACGCTTTTCTTTTGGCAAAAGAACACAATATTTGGGTATGGGATATTGAACAGCTTAATAGAATGCTTCGATTATTTGGGAAGTTTGAGTTGGCATTATGAAGATAGTAGTTATTTCCGATACACATATACCCGCCGCGGCGGATGGTATCCACGAAAAAATTAGAGAACAGATTAAGGATTGTGATTGTATTGTCCATGCGGGTGACGCTACGGAGATGTATGTGATAGAGGAACTCCGGCATTTCGCGGAGACATATGCCGTTTGTGGTAATATGGATAGTCCAGAAGTAAAAAAGGCGTTGTCGGAAAAGTTGATTTTTGAGGCCGATGGAAAAACCATAGGAATTGTGCACGGACATGGAGCTTTTTCAGATGCAGTAGAAGCCGCTAAAAAAGCATTCAAAGGAAAACAGCCGGATGTTGTTATCTTTGGACATTCACACCTTCCTTTTAGCGAAGTTATTGATAATACACTTTTTTTCAATCCCGGAAGTGTGTCGGATAGGATGTTCGCGCCGTATAGATCATTTGGTAT